>NZ_LDVA01000250.1:0-13806 GCF_050768715.1 Burkholderia sp. ZZQ-2
GGACGAACAGCGACACGGCCGGCTTCATGCGCCGCTCCGTTTCGTCAGGATCGTCAGGTCATCCGTTGCATCGGAACCGATGCGCGCAAAGCAGCTATGCCCGTGAGTGAACAATCCCACTGCTTCCCCTCATATCTATCCAACTGGCCTGATTCATTTATCGAAACGATGCGGCGATTTCTTTAATCGCCTGTCATCGTGCTGCGCGCGCGCCTGGCACCGGCACGCGCCCATTCGTCACACTATCTCAAAAATAGGACAAAACTTACCCCGATTCGCGACGATGAAGCGAAAAAAACCTCAATCCAGTCGAAAATGCTGCGCGAGAGGGATGAATGGTAAGAATTGCGCCGTTGTCGCCCGACGGGCCGAACGGCATACTGCCGGCGCGGTTCGGCCGGCCGGCGGCGGTCCGTTGCAGACCGCCCCGGAACGCGCCGCCGCGAAGCGGCGCGTATGCTACCGCAATCCCGTGCCGCCGGACGTGCTTTCTTTCACGGAAAACTGACTTGAATCAAATCGCCGACACCGCCACTCCGTCCCCCGATACCCTGCTGCGCATCATTGCCGCCCAGACCGAGATCGCGAAGCTCGGCCTCGACCTCGGCAGCGTGATGGCCTATGTGGCCGAGCAGGTGCCGCAGCTCACCGGTGCGAGCGCCGCCGCGGTCGAATTCGCCGAGGGTGACGACATGGTGTACCGCGCCGCGTCGGGCACCGCGGCCGGGATGCTCGGCCTGCGGCTGCGGCGCTCGGGCAGCCTGTCCGGCCTGTGCGTGCAGCAAGGCGAGCTGCTGCACTGCATCGATTCGGAAACCGACCCGCGCGTCGATCGCGACGCATGCCGGCGTGTCGGCCTGCGCTCGATGCTCGTGATGCCGCTCACCCATGCCGACACGACGGTCGGCGTGCTGAAGGTGATGTCGCCGGAAGTCGACGGCTTTTCGCCAGCCGATGCCGGCACGCTGCGGCTGACGGCCGACCTGATCGCCGCCGCGATGTTCTACGCGGCGCGCAACGAGGCGAACGAACTCTACATGCGCGCGACGCACGACGCGCTCACGGGCCTGCCGAACCGCGCGCTGTTCTACGACCGCCTGCGGCAGTCGATGCACACGACGCTGCGCGCGAACGGCCGGCTCGGCATCCTCAACATCGACATGGACGGGCTGAAGCCGATCAACGACGGGTTCGGCCACCGCGCGGGCGACGCGGCGCTGCGCGAGATCGCCACGCGGATGCAGGGTGCGGTGCGGCGCTCGGATACGGTCGCGCGCATCGGCGGCGACGAATTCGCGGTGATCCTGCCGAACATCGGCAACCGCGACGACGCGCATGCACAAAGCACGCGGCTCGCGCGCCAGGTGAGCGAACCGTTCGAATTCGAGGGGCGCCCGCTGCGGCTCGGCGTCAGCGTCGGGATCGCGCTGCTGCCCGACGACGGCACCGACATGACCGCGCTGATCGAGCATGCGGACCAGGCGATGTATGAGGTGAAGCGCACGCGGTCGCAGCGGGCACGCGACGCGTGACATGGGCATCCCGCGTCGCCAATCCGATTCTGAAACCGGCAGACATGAAAGCCGATCGACACACGTAGACAGCATTTTGTAATTTCACGGTTATCATTGCGATGCCAGCGCTGACGCGCCCGACATCATTCAGTGCGAACGGACAAACAGCGAATTCGTGTTTTTGACGCTTGATCGGTTCGCCACTTCACGCAATGGATCATCTGCTTCCGCACTACGAAAGAGAACTTGCCCTACTGCGCCAATCGATTGCCTCCTTCTCGGCGCGCTACCCCAAAATTGCAGTCCGCCTCGGAATCAACGGAGACCGCTCCGAAGATCCGCATATCGAGCGAATGCTGCAATCATTCGCCCTTCTCGCCGCGAATATCGACGATCGGCTCGACGACAACTACACGGAGTTTGCCGACGCCCTCCTCGGCATGCTGCATCCCCAGTATGGCCGACCGCTGCCGGCATGTACCGTTGCCCGGTTCGACGTTTCGGACATGCTCGACAAGCTCGCCGAGCCGTCATTGATTCCCCGCGGCACGGAACTCCTGAGCACGGCAGAGGCCTGCCGGTTCCGGACCGTGTACGACGTCACGCTTGCGCCCATACGCATTGCGAATGCGCGCTACGCATCGGCAACCGCCGTTCCGTCCGACGTCATATTGCCGCCGCACACATCCGGCCTCCTCTCCGTCACCTTCGCGGTTACCCGGCCCGGCTTTCGTATCGAGTCCATCCCGAGTCCCTTGCGCATCCATATCGACGGCGCCGACGAAGTTGTCGCCGCGGCAATGGATGCCATGACGATGCGCACGGCAGCAGCTTTCGTCGAAGATGCCGAACGGCGCTGGACCGCACTGCGCGCTCCGGCGCTTGCGTCAGTGGGCTACGACGATACCGAGAAACTGATTGAAGAAGACGACGGACCACCGGCTTTGAGGCTGCTCGGCGAATACCTTGCGTATTCGAAGAAATTCGATTTCGTCGACGTCGATCTCGCCGCGCTCGTGCGTACTGCAGGACCCGGCCCGCAGTTGACGCTGCACCTCGCCATCCGCGACGTGCATCCGGATTCGCGAGAAGCGCAGCAATTGAAGAATCTGTCGGCGGAGCACCTGAAACTCTTCTGCACGCCGATCGTCAATCTGTTCCGGCTCACGTCCGTGCCGCTCAAGCGAGACCCGCTGACCGACACGTATCCGGTTCAATCCCAGAACACCGACGCGGCCGAAGTCACGATCTGGTCGGTCGACACGGTCCGCGCCACGGCTGGCGTACCCGGAGCGAAGACCATTCAACCGTTCACGTCGCTCATGCACGGCGGCGCAGGCGGTCTCGCCGGCCCCTATTGGGTTCTCGTCCAAGGCACGGCAGCCACACCGTCAGGAAAGATTGACGCCGCACTCAGCCTGATCGGACTCGATGGCCGCCCTGCCGTCGACACCGGGATCGAGCAGATCACGGCGAACCTGACCTGCTCGAACGGCGACCTCCCGCGCAGGATGCGAGCAAGTGCGGAGAATGGCGATCTCGTGAATGAACAAGGCGCAATGGCGTCGCGCATCGTGATGCTCGATACGCCCACCGCGGTCGCACAATTACCGCAACAAGGGGACGCCGTATGGCGGCTTATCGCACAACTCGCGCCACACTCGAGTGACCTGACCCGTACAGGGCTTGTGGAATTGAAACGCCTCCTCCGTCAATTCGCTCCGCGGTCCGGGAATCATATGAACCTGATCGACGGATTGACGGATCTGGGTCATCGCGTCAAGCAGCTCTGGCTGTCGAGAGAGCCGATGCCGAGCTTCGTACGGGGGCTGGAGGTGACCTTGACTGTTGATGAACAGGCGTTCGCCGCAACCTGCCTGAATGCATTCGTCGGCGTAATGGAACGCTTTTTCACAATGCATATGTCGGCAACGAACTTCGTCCAGCTCGTCGTCATGTCGGCCAACACCGGTCGGGAAATTCAACGATGCACTCCGCGACCGGGGACGGTCGCACTTGTCTGACTATCGGGTGCGACCAGCCTCGAAGAACGGCTGTTTCGTGCCCCCGTATCACTCAGACAAGGCTTGAAATCAAGCAACATCCGCAAGTCGCACGATGACCGTGCCGCGCGATCGGGACGCCGTCGTCGGTCATCGATTCGTCGCCCTCCACGATCAGGTTCGGCTTGATTTCCGGATGCTGAGGACACGACACTTCGTCGCCTTTGCGCGCCACGAAACGGCCGTCGAAACGCATCTTCGACGAACCGGTGATGACTTTACCGCCATGGTCGGTGTCGTCACCGACACGGATGAGGTTCATCATGAATGGGATGCCTTGTTGTGTTGGTAACCTGAGCCGAGCGTGCTCAGTAACGGAAATACAGGATGCCGAGTGCGCCAGGCTCCCCTGTTTTCTTTCCCTTCTTCGTGATGGCGGGGAGATCGATGTTCTTCACGTCCTTCCAGCCGAACCCTTCAAAAATCCCTTCAGCAAGGCGGACGAAGCCCATCATCTTTCGTGCGACTCGGTAGGTAATGAATCCATAACCCAGTGCAGACACTAAAGTTCCCAACGCACAAGTTATGATTAAATTTTTAATCGGGACGCCACCCTTAAAAACAGCGAAGCATGCAATTATAAAATATGCCGTTATCATCGCCGCTGCGAAAAACACCCCACCCCACTTGAACGATGCCCGATAGTGTGCAAAGCGACCGCGACTACAATGCGGATGAAGTGCAACGATCTTGTCAGAGAGTCGCCGAACACCGAATGCCTGCCACGTCTCGCCCCAACGCTCAGCAACAACCTCTACCTCATCGCCTTCCGAAAACACCGACCACCAAACCCATGCGTTAACAGGCTTGCCGTCGAGTTCGAACTCGATCAGATCGGCCTCTTCGGTGGTGTCCATTGCCATGCCGCTCAACCCGACTGCAACACCGCCCAAACCGACCACGCCTGCCGCAATCGCCGTCGTGCCCATCTTGGCGCGATCAGCATCGGTAAAGAAGAAATCCTGGCTGCAACGCGACTTCCGTAGATTGCCAATGCGTCCACGGAGCAACTGCATTTGATCGGACAACATACTCATCGACGAACAATCAGTAGCGGAAATACAGCACACCCAATGCACCCGGGTCACCCGGCTTCTTTCCCTTCTTCGTGATGGCAGAAAGATCGATGTTCTTCACATCTTTCCAGCCGAACCCTTCAAAAATCCCTTCAGCAAGACGAACAAAGCCCATCATCTTTCGTGAAAGTCGATAGGTAATAAGAGAGAAAATCGCAGCCGAGCCCAAACTTCCCATCGCACAACCTATAAGCAAACTATCAATCGGAGCCCCACCTTTGAATATGGCAAAGCAAGCAATGATGAAATACGCTACTGTCAGTGCCAACGCAAGAAACATCCCGCCCCACCTAAACGACGCTCGATAGTGGGCATAACGCCCCCGACTGCAATGTGGATGAAGTGCGACAATTTTGTCTGAAATTCGCCGAATACCAAAGGCATGCCAAATGTCACCCCAGCGTTCAGCAACAATCTCCACCTCATCGCCCTCTGTGAACACCGACCACCACACCCACGCCTTCACCGATTTCCCCTCAAGCTCAAACTCGAGCAAATCGGCCTCTTCAGTGGTATCCGTCGCCATACTACTCAACCCGACTGCAACACCACCCAAACCGACCAAGCCTGCCGCGATCGCTGTCGCGCCCATCTTGGCGCGATCAGCATCGGTAAAGAAGAAATCCTGGCTGCAACGCGACTTCCGTAGATTGCCAACGCGTCCACGGAGCAACTGCATTTGATCGGACAACATACTCATCGACGAAAGATCAGTAGCGGAAATACAGCACACCCAATGCACCCGGGTCACCCGGCTTCTTTCCCTTCTTCGTGATGGCAGGAAGATCGATGTTCTTCACATCCTTCCAGCCGAACCCTTCAAAAATCTCTTCAGCAAGACGAACAAAGCCCATCATCTTCCGTGCAACACGGTAGGTAATGAATCCATAGCCCAGCGCTGACACCGAAGTTCCAAGCAAAAGTGCTATAACCAAGTTCTCAACAGGGATACCACCTCTAAATATCAAAAAACATGCCGATATAAAATACAAAACAACCATGGCCGATACAAAAAATATCCCACCCCATTTAAATGAGGCCCGATAGTGTGCGAGGCGACCACGACTACAATGCGGATGGAGTGCAACGATCCTATCTGAAAGTCGCCGAACACCGAATGCCTGCCACGTCTCGCCCCAACGCTCAGCAACAACCTCTACCTCATCGCCTTCCGAAAACACCGACCACCAAACCCATGCTTTAACGGGCTTGCCGTCGAGTTCGAACTCGATCAGATCGGCCTCTTCGGTGGTGTCCATTGCCATGCCGCTCAACCCGACTGCAACGCCACCCAAACCGACCACACCTGCCGCAACCGCCGTCGCGCCCATCTTGGCGCGATCAGCGTCGGTAAAGAAGAAATCCTGGCTGCAACGCAACTTCCGCAGGTTGCCAATGCGCCCATGAAGCAACCGCATCTGATATGACGGCGGACTCATTGACAAATGATCAATAGCGAAAATACAGCACACCCAATGCACCTGGCTCGTCTGGCTTCTTCCCCTTCTTCGTGATGGCAGGAAGATCAATATTCTTCACGTCCTTCCAGCCGAACCCCTCAAAGATCCCTTCAGCAAGACGAACGAAACCCATCATTTTTCGCGAGACTCGATATGTAACAAATGAAAATCCCATGGCTGTCATCAAGGTCCCAATTGCACCAGAGATAAGTAAATCCTCGATCGGAACCCCGCCTTTGAAAATCGCAAAACACGAAACAATGAAATACCCAACAAGCATCAATGATGCAAATGCAATCCCACCCCATTTAAATGAAGCACGATAGTGAGCAAAGCGTCCCCGACTGCAATGCGGGTGGAGCGCCACAATCTTGTCGGAAATCCTTCGGATGCCAAATGCTTGCCAAGTGTCCCCCCAATATTCTGCAACAACCTCAACCTCGTCACCTTCGGCAAACACCGACCACCAAACCCACGCCTTCACCGGCTTACCATCGAGATCAAACTCAAGCAAATCGGCTTCCTCAGTGGTGTCCATTGCCATACCGCTCAGTCCAACGGCAACTCCACCCAAACCAGCCAAACCAGCCGCGATAGCCGTTGCGCCCATCTTGGCGCGATCAGCGTCTCTGAAGAAGAAATCTTGGCTCTGACGTGTTTTGCGAAGATTGTATATATGCCCACGAAGCAGAGTTGATGAATGCGGTCGTACCTCATTCGATTTCATCGTCCACCCTCGCCAGATGCCAAGCCAATTGCGACAAGAGCCTTCTCAAACTCTTCATGTTGTTTGTCGACCGCCCATGGAGGACTATCTTGATCCTTGCCAAATGCACATTTCTCGAACCACGTCTGCAGTTCATTATCGGAGAAATATGCAATCAAAAGCTGCATTACAACAAGCGCCACTGCAACCTCCCAACCGGCGAGAAACAATACCATGCGACCAATTACAAGGAGGCCTGCGCGTGCAGTGACGACGACGCCAGCTTCTCGAGCCGCCGTTACTACTGCGCCCCTACCAATGGCGTTCGCTGCGGACCAACTGGTTGCTTCACCTGCCGCGAGTGCGCTCGCGCGTGTCGTCGCACCAGCAATACCCGCGCCTATTTTCCCGATGAACACTACACCGCGTCCACCTGTAATCCTTGAAATCAACGGAGCAGAGGAAGTTAAGGCCGTAAGAAAGTTCGCCGTTGCCACTGCCAGCCCAAACGTCGCCTTAAAAAGGTAAATGCCTGCCACAAGGTGCTGCTTTTTTCCTGCGCTTTCATAGAATTTTCCGAAATCCAGAACCGCGCCAATCATCGACGACGCCCCACCAAAATACCCCGTAATCGCCTTCAGATTGGTCAACGTCCGCGCCGCATCCTTCGCCAGCCCCGTCATCAGCTTTGTCGACGCCTGCAGACACGCGGACATCGACGAGAACCCTCCCGCCACCAGCATCGCGTAGTCCTCGCCCTTCTTGTCCGCTTTCGCAAGCGCACACCCGAAGCTCAGCAATTCGATCACGGCCAAGGTACCGCCGATCCGCACGCCTAGATTGACGGCCTTGCCTTCTTGCGTCAGCTTGACCGCATTCCACTTCGCACGATAGAGCTGTCCGCCTTCGTGTTCCGCGAGCGACTGCATCGTCCTCACGAACGCGTCCTGTGCCGCAATGCCCTGGCCGCGCAACGCCCGATATCCCTGCTGCAACTTCAGGCGCAAGTCAGGCTCGACCTTGACCGCCTGCCTGACGAGATCGATCGTGTCTGCCTTGCTGATGCCGACGCGCAACATCAGCGCACCGCGAATCATGAAAGTGCCCGCACAGTCCCCCAGCACACCCAGCCCCGTCCATTTGAACAGCGCGTTGCCCATCGTGATGACGAGACCGTCACCTTGAATACTCTTCAAGTACTTTTCAGATACCGATATCGGGTTCTGATGCTCATGAACCTCGGTCATCTTCTCCCGAAAATCGACGAAGTTCTTCAGTTGCTCCAGTACCTTGCCGATCTTGTCGGCAATGTCGCTGACCGGATCCGCCTTGGTCGTCTTGTTCGCGATCGCCTGTGCCAGCAGTTCCTTGATCTCTGCCTTCGGATGTTTCTGGTTGTAGGCGAACGCACGCCAAACGAGGCTGGTCGGCAATGTCGGATCCATGTTGTTGACCAGATCGTAGACGACGGCCGCGCCGCGATCTTCCGACGGCAACCCGTTGATCGCCTGAACGATGACCTTCTCGAATGCCCGACCGTCGTCCGCGTTCTCGTCGTGATAATCGTGCAACGCCGCGATGAACGTGGGCGCCTTCAGCCACGCCTTCACGTCGGGCGTACGCCGGGCCTGAATCGCCTTGACCGCGTCCTGAACGGACTTGAACCACGGCCGGAAATCCCCGAGCTTCCGGAGATTCAGTTTGTCCTGGTACTTCGGCCACTCGGCGTCGCCGATCGTCTTCGCTTCTTCGGGGCTGATCACGCCCGCTTCCTGAATCCGCCTGTCCGACGCCGCCTGCTGCTCCGGCGAGATGACGGCATAACTCGGAATCCCGTCCATCGCGCCGGGATTGTTCAACATGCCTTCCCAGCCCGCCCGCAGTGCGGACCGCATGCGGCTCTTGAACGCAACCGCGCCGTTGCGCACGGCGACTTCCGCTGCATCGATCGACAGCATCGCGTCGATCTGCGTGCCCTGCTCCTTGACATACAAGGACAACATGCTGCCTGCGTCGTTGCGAAAATCGTTCAGTTCGTGCGCGTTGCCGATACCATCCCACAAGGCTAGCATCATCGGCGGATGAGATTGCCCCTTGCCGGTCGAGCCGATCGAGTTCATCAACTTGACCAACGCTTCGCTCGTGGACAGCGGAGAGGCCTGACGGATATGCAACGGATACCGGGTCGACTCCCGGCCCATCAGTTTCGGATCGTAGGCGCCGGCCTTGTCGGTCAACGGCTGATCCTTCGGATCGAGCAGCTTGGGATCCAGACCCGGCATGTACTCGACGACATCATCGATACTTTTTCGGGTTGCGACGACTGCATGCCTTTGCGGATCGTTGCCGCCGTTGATCCATTTCGACGGCTCGATCCACTGCATGCGCTGTTCGAGCAAGGCAGGATTTGCCTCGTACCGCTTGAACGTATCCTCGATCCATGCGTGTTCCGAGAACGCGATGTAGACACGGCCCGTGCATTTCTCCGGACGCTCGATCGCGATCACGTCCATCGGTACCGCGATCGCGCATTGGGCGCACGCAGGATGCGTGGAAGGCTTGTCGGGCAGTGGGCGCGACTGCTTCCACAAGCGGCCGTCTCCCGTCACCTTGTATACCTCCCACCGTTTGGGACCTCTCGCACTCTGGACATAGTAGAGGTACAACCACCCGTCCCGGAGCGTGCGCAACCCATAACGATGCGTCGTCAACGGAACATCCGTGACACCTTTCCCCCCAATGCCGTCCGGCAATCTTGCAGGAACGGTGTTCGGCAAAACCGTATAGCGGACGGGAAGGATCGCCAGCCCGGTCTTCTGGCAATTCGCGCATTCTTGTTCAGTAGTCGCCATTTCCGTTATTCGTATCTCGTGTCAGTCATCGACCGGCTTGACTCGGCCGAAGACAACGCCCTCTCGTCATACCACGCACCGCGTCGAATTTCGTCGATTTCGCCAGGCTGGAGGTGGCCGATCGCTGCGGTATAAAAATCGTCGGGCGAACACTGCTGCAACGCCTTCGCAACCTCGGGATGCCGGTCGAACCAGGGATGCCAGTCAAGCGCATGTCCGATGAATGCAACCAGGTCGTCGCGATCATGCAGCCCGTATTGCTCCGCACGCGCGGCGGCAGCAACGGCCGCATCCACTTCCGCGGGTACAGGCTGACGGCCTGCCGCCAATGCATGCAACGCGAGTGCGCGGTTGACGAGACCATGACGATGCACGCCCGGCCATTGCGCCTTCGCGAGCGAAAATGCCCGACTCGATTCCGCGTCCCGGCCATACGCGCGCGGCTTCGCACATGCATCAAGCGCATGCCAGACCTTGGCCGGCCCGAGCAGATCCTGCTGCTGCCGTTCGGTCAACACTGGCCAGATCAGGCCCAGCGCACGCGTGTCGTAGAAACGCAGCGCACATAGGCGCCCTCGCTCGTCATACTGCAGCACCTGCCTCGACCAGTGCTCGGCGACTTTGTCAGGCGACGCAGAACTTGCCAACCATCCGCCGATCCGCTGCCCGAGGCCCTGTGCCATCGACGCGGGACGCCTGTCTTCGAACGCGAGTCGCACACTTTCTTTCAGAAGCGCGGTGCCAGCTGGCGAAGACAGATCCAGTTCAACGAGGTAGGGCCGGTGTTCATCCGGATAGGCGTCGTGCGCGATCGTGACGACCGTGCGCGTCAACTCGCAGAACACCGAGCCCTCCTCGCTCGGCAAATCGCGCTGGGCCGGGTCGACGACCAGCAGGCAGTGCATGTCCGGTTGCTTGTCAAAATAAGCACGCAGCACACTCACCGTCGTATCGATTGCCGCTGCCTCGCTCGACAAATCCACGCCTTCCTGACGCTCTGCGTCGCGGTGGTTCGGACGACTCATGACGACTACTCCAACACGACGCTCGACGCGCTGTCGGCCGATGCCGACGCGGTCTTCCACGCACATCCTTTCTGCACACTCGCAATCGGCGAAGGCAGACGCATCGATGACGCACCCGGCTTGTCCCACGATGCGCATTTTTCGAGAATCTGGCCACTGGTTCCGTTCTCGATCAAGTCGGGCGTGATCTTGATATACGACCCCCCAGCGCCGATCCAGATCTCCTTTTCGGCAGAGATAACGACACGTCCACTCGAACTGGTGACCGTCACGTCGTTGAGCGCGGTGAGTTTCATCTCGTCGCTCTGCGCCTGAATCTCGACCTTGCCCTTGGACGCGAACAGCTTGATCCCCGCGTTCTGCGCGAACAGGCTGATCTTTTCCATCACACTCGCGATCAGCGATTTGCCGGCGGCAACGTGCGTACTCCTGCCGCTCACGATATTGACTTGCTGGTTTGCCGTGAGCTGCGCCGAATCCTGCGTCGACACGCCCACGCCGGCCGGACTTGCGATCAGCATGATCGGCGTCGAGAACCCGTTTGCGCTACCGGTGCCGCCACCTCCCGTCCGCCCGCCGCTGCCCGCGCCTCCCGCCACGTTGTATTGCGTGGCATCGGTAAATCGCTTCAGTGCGTCGTGCCCTTCCTCCAGGCTTTCGGCCTGATTTGCGGCGCTCGCCTGAGACGTCAGTTCCACCACGCTTTCCGCGCTTGCCAGTTGCTCGGACGCCGCGGTCACGTTCAGCGGCTGGTTGACCGTCGCAGAATGTGTCGAGACGAACAGCCCTTGCCCCGCGCGAATGGCGCCATAAGCGTCCGACTTGAGGTCGAAGCCGCTGCCGAGAAATGCGCCGCGCGTATTCTCCGTATGCTGGATCAGGTAGCCGAGGTGCAGATGCGACTGATAGCTGCTCGAATAAAGATGAACACGATTCTGCTGCGTCGAATCGTCCATCACGAGCTGGTTATAGCCGGTGCCGCCGTACTCGCGCGACCGATAGCCCGACAGCAGGCCGTTCGTATGCCACACCGGTTGCGTTGCGCCGCCGTACATCCTCGCGATAATGACGGGCCTGTCGCAGTCGCCTTCCATGAAACCGACGACAACTTCATCCCCCTTGCGCAGCGGCTGAATGCCGCCGCGATTGGCGCCCGCGTCGAGAAACGTCGGACGAACCCAGCATGACGCACGCTCGTCCTGACCGTTGCGGCGGTTCCAGTGAAACCACACCTTCACCCGGTTCAGCGAGTCGGTGTAGACCTCTTCGCCGCCCGGCCCGGCAACGATCGCGTTCTGTAGCTGCATGACCGGCTTCTTGTGATCGAACGAACTGCGAAACGGCACATTGCGCGGTTGCGCCTCGACCTGCACCTGAAAGAAGCCCTCGCTGCCATCGGCGTGGTGCACCGTTGCACCGGTCTTCGCCTTTGCGATTTCCGCGGCCAGCCCGTCGGGGAATGCCTCGACCCCGTCCAGACCGGGCAGATTGTTGCTGATCAGCCAGTCGACACCGAGCAACACGAATTCGCGATCCGGTTGGCTCCCCGCGTCATGGACCGGATGGCCACGAAGCTCGAAACGCCTTCCAGGCATCGCACAGCGTAAAGCGCCAACGCCATGAAAGCGCTTCATCCGCGACATCCTCTCCTCGAGGCGGATCCGTGCGAGACGCTCGCCCTGCTCCCGATCCGACCACATGTACGCACCGGGGTAGTCGTAGATCTCGCCATCCGTCGGCAGATTGCCGTGCACATCGGTCACCCCCTGGACCTGCCGGGGAAGATCGGGCCGCTTGTAGTCGAATGAGCGTGACGTCAGTTGTGCGCTCTCGATCTGGAGCTGCTCCTTCCATTGCGCGAATCCGTCCAATTCGCCGCCAATGTCCATACGACCGAACTGGACAACGGATTGCCTCAGCGTCGGGACGAAATAGGCGTCGTCCGTGACAACCATCATGTGGGAACGGCCGTTCTCCGCCTGCTCGAAGTAGGGAAACACGCCTGCTTCTTCCATGCTGCGGTGAACAAAATTGAGGTCGTATTCCCATTGCACGCGATTCGAATACGACGGCAGCGGCTTGTGCACGTCGAAACGGAATGCGCCACGCGCCTGCGGGTGTTCGTTGAAGACGTCGGTCAGAATCTGCTCACCGTTCTGCTCCTGCCAGTCCCGCATGTCGCGACGCAGGCACAGAAAATAAAGCCACGAGGAAAAAGCGAGCTTGTAATAGGTGAGCGGGCCGTCCGCCCCCAACCGGCTGAACCGGTGGACATAGCCGTGGATCGGCATGTATGAACCGTCGACCTGCTGAATCCACAGTGTGACTGGCTTGGCGAGCAGTGCTTTGAGTTCGATCTGCCCGCCGCGGGCCGATACGACGTCGATCACGAACTCATAATCGCGCCCCAGCCTGGCGGTGCCCTTGACGTAAAGCGGCAGCAACCAGTCAACGCCGAGCGGCGTATCGAGTTTGATCAGTCGATTGTATTGCGCGTCGCCGAGACGCAACGCCTTATAAAGTGCGGTGTTGCTCACGCAGCATGCCCTCGGTTGTTATTCAGGCGGGATTTCTGCCGAGCGAAGATTATAAATGCCTTTCACCGCAATTCGATAGACAGGAAAACGTATGGTTTCGTCAAATCGAAGATTACCGCGCAACACTCTTACTGCAATAAGCCCCCAAAAAATCCAGTAAATATTACTTATCTCGCGAAGCTAGACGAGAAATAATTACCCGACTGAACATCATTTCGCAAAAATGCCATCCGTACGCTAACCCACCTGCGAAACGGCAATCGCGAGCCCGACCACGAGCCATTGCACGATCGCGACGAGCACACCGGCCCGGCACAGCCCGACCGCGCCGCGCACGCGTGCGTCGAGCGCACGTCCGGCCTTCGACGCGTCGATCCAGCCGAGATCGGCGAGCGCGCGGTCGAGCGCGGCGAGGGCATCGTCGACCGATGCGTCGCCGGCCGCCGCGCGCGCAAGCGCGGCGAACAGCCGGCGGTCGATCTCGATCCGCACCGCAACCCACAGCGCCGCGATCCCCGACCCGGTGCTGACGACGGCCAGCAGCACGCGCGCGACCGTCGCCGGCGCCCAGCC
>NZ_LDVA01000251.1:0-19925 GCF_050768715.1 Burkholderia sp. ZZQ-2
GGGCGGCGACGCGGACGGGTTCGATGCGAGCGCATGGGCGACCGACGCGGTGCCGTCGCGCGACGGGCGCGGCAGGCACGGCAGGAACGGAGAAGAGGCCGACGGGCCGCAACCCGACGCCGTCCCGTTGACGGCGCGCAAGATCACGCTCGGCCAGCGAACCGGCGGGGCGGGGCGCGCATGCGCGGCAGCGCCCGACGACGGCACGGACGGCATCGGCTTCGACGACGGCGGCGCCGGTGGCGCCGTTGGCGGCTGCGATCCGGCCGTGCCGCGCGACGCGGCGGCGGGCGACATGCCGGCGCCGGGCGTCGTCCATGCCGACCGGATGCCGTACGAACTGCATCCGGTCGATCCGTCGCGGCTGCCCGATCTGCCGGCCGCCCAGGCGCCGCCGTTGCTGACGCAGCTGATGGGCGACGACCGCAACATGGTCGGCCTCGGCTGGCACTTCGTCGGCACGACCGGCCGATCGACGCCCGTGACGACGCACACGGACGCACTCGGGCTGAACAGCTTCCAGAACCAGGGGTCGCAGCTGTCGCTCGGCAACACGAACACGCTGGCGTTCACGCTGACGCATTTTTTCTCGGAGAACTGGGCGGCCGAACTCGGCGCGGGCATTCCGCCGGTGCTGACGCTGCGCGGGCACGGCAGCATCGCGCTGCCGCTCGACCGGATCTTTTCAGGCGTCCAGGGGCGCTTTCCGCTGATCGATCTCGCGAACACGCAAAGCAACCCGCTCGCGACCACGCGCGCGTGGCTCGGGTCCGTCGTGTTCAAGTATTACCTCGGCGAGCGCGACGACCGTTTCCGCCCGTTCGCGGGCATCGGCGTCAGCTATACGCGCTTCACGAACACGAACCTGAATCCCGTGTTCCAGCGCAAGCTCGCGTCGCTCGGCGGGCTGCTCGCGGCGGGCGCGGACATCGGCAGCCTGCAGTCGCTGCTGCTCGACCCGTCGCTGTTCCAGCGGATCTGGGATGCCGGTGGCGACCTGCTGCTGTCGGGCAAGACCAACGTGTCGGCGAAGGTGAAGAGCGTGTGGGAGCCGGTGTTCACGGTCGGTGCGAGCTACCAGATCACGCGCCAGTTCTGGATCACCGGCATGGTGACCTATATCCCGTTACGTACGAAGATTACGCTGGATATCGACCAGCCGAACCGGCAACTCGCGTCGAACACGTTCGATATTGCCGCGAACCCCGTGCTGGCGAGCGTGCTGCTCGCGTTCCGCTTCTGACCGCTGCGCCGGCCCTTTTTCATGAATTTGACGCGCGACGCTGGGATAATGTCGGCGTTTGGCTGCGTCAACGATGGAAGGAGGCCCCATGGGCGACAACGATAACCGCACCGAGACCGACAACCGCACCGATCTCGAATCGATGGAAGCGCGTCAGCGCCGCTTCGAGGAAGACCTGGTCGACGCCTACGACGAAGAACTCGAGATGGAGCTCGACGATCGCCGCTTCGACGACAGCGACGACCTGCTGTTTTCGCAGGAGCGGCGCGAAGCGCGCAAGCAGTATTTCCGCGAGCTGTTCCGCCTGCAGGGCGAACTCGTGAAGCTGCAGGACTGGGTCGTGAGCACGGGGCACCGGCTCGTCGTCATTTTCGAGGGGCGCGACGCGGCCGGCAAGGGCGGCGCGATCAAGCGCATCACGCAGCGGCTGAACCCGCGCGTATGCCGCGTGGCGGCGCTGCCGGCGCCGAACAACCGCGAACGCACGCAGTGGTATTTCCAGCGCTATGTCGCGCATCTGCCGGCCGGCGGGGAAATCGTGCTGTTCGACCGCAGCTGGTACAACCGCGCGGGTGTCGAGCGCGTGATGAACTTCTGTACCGACGACGAATACGAGGAGTTTTTCCGTTCGGTGCCCGAGTTCGAGAAGATGCTCGTGCGCAGCGGGATCCAGATCGTCAAGTACTGGTTCTCGATCACCGACCACGAGCAGGAAGTGCGATTCCAGAGCCGGATCGAGGATCCGCTCAAGCAATGGAAGCTGAGCCCGATGGATCTCGAGAGCCGCCGACGCTGGGAAGCCTACACGGCCGCGAAGGAAGAGATGCTGCTTCGCACGCACATTCCGGAAGCGCCGTGGTGGGTCGTGCAGGCGGTCGACAAGAAGCGCGCGCGGCTGAACTGCATTCACCATCTGCTGCAGCAGGTGCCGTATCACGAGGTGCCGCACGCACCGATCGACCTGCCGCCGCGCGAGCATCACGAGGACTACATCCGCCGGCCGGTGCCGGACCACATGATCGTCCCCGATACCTACTGAATGACCGACTGACCGGCGACGGGATTCGTCCGGCCACGCGGGGAGCGCGGACGCGTTCCCCGCGCGTCACGTCGCCGGAAATCCCGAGCGCCCTTGCGTCAGGTCGAACAACTCGGTTCTTGCCGCGGCTTCGGCGTTTTCCGGCAGCTTGATCGAGAGCTTCACCGTCATCCCGTACGCGCTGTCCACGAGCGCGTATCCGGCCTGTTCGATCCAGCGGCGCACGCGTGCCTCGTCCGGGTAGCCGATCTCGATCGCGAGCCGCGTGTAGCGGACACGTTCGACGCGCTCGGCGTCGAGCAGCGCCGATGCGATCGCATCCGTATAGGCCCGCACCAGCCCGCCCGCGCCGAGCTTCACGCCGCCGTAGTAGCGCACGACCGCGCCGAGCACGCCGTCGAGATCGTGATGGCGCAGCACTTCGAGGATCGGCCGGCCCGCGGTGCCCGACGGCTCGCCGTCGTCCGACATGCCCGACTGCCCACCCGCCAGCAACGCCCAGCATACGTGGGTGGCCGCAGGATGCTCGTCGCGCAGGCGCTGCAGCGCGTGCATCGCGGCGTCGCGATCGTCGACGGGGATCGCGAACCCGATGAAGCGGCTCTTGCGGATCTCGAGTTCCCGGATGTGTGTGGTCGCGAGCGTGTATATCATGGTCCGGGTGAGTAAAACTTTAAGTAAATCAATGGTTTTTGCAGTCGCCTGCTTGAATCCGTGTTGATTGATGTTGACCTAAATGGGCATAATTTGCCTACATGGTGCCTACATGGACGGGGCTAAATGAAGCGAGAGAATTTTACCGTGGCGCGCGTCGATGCATTTCGTTGCGACCAAAACAAGAAGCAGACGATCTACTGGGACGCGAAAGCGCCTGGGCTGGGATTGAGAGTGACGTCAACTGGTGCACGGGCATATGTGTTCGAATCCCGGCTTTTTGGGAAAACGGTTCGTTTGACGATTGGCGATCCGCGAACATGGGATCTCGCGGCTGCGCGTTCGGAAGCTGCGAGGATGAAGACGCTTGTCAATGAGGGTAAGGATCCGCGCGTGTTGAGGGCGGAGCAGCGAGTTGCCTACGAGGCACAGGAGCGCAAGAAGCGGCAGCAAGTTGTCACGATGGGCGAGGTTTGGGATCAATACGTCGGCGCCAGAAAGGCGCAATGGAGCGAGCGGACTTACCGGGACCACGTTCGCCATTCGGCAGTCGGGGGCAGGGTCAAGTTGCGCGGCAAAGGTGACACGAAGCCAGGGGTATTGGCATCTTTGCGGGCCGTGCCCATGGTCGAGCTGACGGCGCGACGCGTTTCTGTGTGGCTCGAAGCTGAGACCCAAGTTCGTCCGACAGTAGCAAGTCTCGGCTATCGAATGCTGCGCGCTTTTATTCGGTGGGCTGCGGATGAGCCCGAGTACGCTGGTCTTGTATCTTCGGATGCGTATAGGGGGCGTACAGTGCGGAAACTTGTTCCCAAGTCAAATGCTAAGCATGGCGATGTTTTACAGCGTGAGCAACTGTCGGGATGGTTTGCGGCAGTGCAGTCAATTCCGAACCGTGTTCTATCAGTCTATTTTCAGGGACTGTTAATCACTGGCGCTCGTCGGGAGGAGCTGGCCGCCCTTCGTTGGGAGGACGTCGACTTTCAGTGGAGAAGTCTGAAGATCGCGGACAAGGTGGAGAAGGTTGATGGGCGAACCATACCACTTACATCTTATCTGGCAGAGCTTCTGGGGGAGCTGAGAGAATTGGCAAACGAGAGCGATGCCAAATGCTTGAGCAGTGAAGCGGGTTCGTCGCCATGGGTATTCCGCAGCCAGAGATCCGCAACCGGTTATGTATCTGATCCAGGGTTAGCGCACCGGCTAGCGTTACGTGATGCAGGGTTGCCACATGTAACTTTGCATGGACTTCGTCGATCATTTGGTACGTTATCCGAATGGATCGATGTCCCAGTTGGTGTGGTCGCTCAAATCCAGGGGCATAAGCCGTCTGCCATCGCTGAGAAGCACTATCGCCGACGTCCGCTGGATCTTCTTCGTATGTGGCACGACAAGATCGAAGCTTGGATGTTAGAGCAAGCGGGGATCGCGTTCGAGTCGCCGGAGAAGGGCTAAGCCACGACTGCCGGTGGGGTGCCTGATGCTCTGTATCGGGTTGCGCGGTTGATCGGCATCTGCTGCGCGATTTATGGCACTTTCTATATCGCTAACTGTTCGGACCGAACCGAGTAGGGGCGCCGTTGGCGTGCGGCGATTCTGACGATCGTGGCACGTTTGCGCATGATATAGCCTGGTGTTCTTGGCGGCGAGCATTGATCAACGATGCTCGAAGCCCCATGCCCCAATAAATCGATGTAGAATCCTGTCTGCCGCTCTGTCACAGGTTGCGGCTTAAGTATCAAGACACCCAAGCGCTTCACCAATACACCCATTTGGGTTGCGGCTGCTTGCAGCCTATACACCCTACCCGCTTAGCTGTAGTGAAGCTGGCCGCTGATGGTCAGCATTGTCCGAATGCGCATGAAATTTTTTGCGCCTCGGATGCCTCTTGTCGGGCGGACGCTCGATCGAGAGTGCCACTGCACGCCCCTATATCCCATTGTTGTCGACTAGTTGTTGCCGTTGGCCCGCTTCTTTGCCCGTTGCGGTCACTGGGGCTTTGCGTCTTCAACAGGCATCTGCGTGACATTGTCCGACACGCAGGCTGCAGGGATTTTTCGGACCTTACTCAACGTAGATTGCTGCTGTGACCAGTGATCGTTTTGAGGGGTCACAAATGACTTCGATTCATAAGCGGTGCAAGGGTGTAAGTAAAAACTTGACGTGTATCGAGCAAGGGGATTTTGATGTTCGGGCTCAGAGCACGCTGAACCACGCGCTGGTTGCAAGCGATTTTGCATCTCCACATTTTGAGCCGCGCCTGACGACAGAGCAGGTCGCTCGCGTCTTTGGAATTGAGCCGCAGACGGTGCGAAAGCGCTGGTCGCAAACGGGCTCATATTTCGGTTTAAAGCCTATCAAGCTTCCAAACCGGCGGCTCATATGGAGTGCTGACGCCGTGGCAAAATTTCTGCGCGGGGAGGCTCTGTGATGAACGGATACCTTCTCCCTAGCGTGAATGCGGATGTCGGAACGGGTCTGCCGCAAATTGCAGGTACGCGCTTCGTGCGGGTATTTGACGAGCTTCGACACAACTTCCGTACGGCGGATGAACTGACGCTGTTCTTGTTGCTCGGAATGACTAGTCGCGAGCAACCGTCTGATACTGACATAGTGACTCCCGATGTTGGCGCGCAAGTCGTCGAGGAGGTCGATAGACGACTATTGCAGCTTGTTGACGATGTTGCCAATGGCAAGGTTCGTCCGACGGTCGATGGTATCCGGGAGCACTTCAATTGTGCCCAAAAGACTGCGAGTCACCTCCGTCGCCGATACCAGGCTCTGTGTGACGCTACTCAATCCACTACGCTGCAGAGTTAACAGGAGCCTGCCATGACTATCTATCAGTATCGACGCGAAACCCCGTGGATTGCGGCAGGTGCCTACTACGTGTATTCGGACGACGACAATCAGCTGCGCCAAGCCGTGCTGACGTACAGCACTGTGCGCCGTAGAATTCTCAATCGTATCGACGACGACATGATGAGTGCCGTCGTGGAACACGAGGGCGGCAGTTTGCGGATTCTTTCTGAGGCATTCGGGGCGTTGGCGCGCTTCGTAAGTCTGATGGACTGGCTTACGTGGCTTGTCGTAAGCAACGAAGGAAACGCGTACGATTTTGAGCGACGTGAGGAGGATGGCAAGGTCATTCGGGTCCAGGAGCATGCGTTGGGACGTTACTACGGCTTGCTTCTGCCTCTTGTTCGCGCGGTATTCGATCCCGAGTTGGATCTCGATCGGTTTAGGTTGCCACCGTATGCCGAACTTTTTTGCCATGTGATCACCAATCTCGTAGGCAGAGTGCCGACTCTTGGTGATTGTTTAAGTAAACAACCAACATTTTTTAACACTGATGTGAGGTTGTTTAGTGGAGAACTCGTAAACGAGTTATTCAGATTAATCCGGCGCGAGGCTAAGGCCCGATTGATTGGAAAAATTGTGTCGTCGCGTAAAGATGACGGAGTGCGGGCGACTAAACGGATGCAGAAGTTTAAAAATGAATGTTTCCAACAGTGCCCAGAACTGAACGTAATGCTGCTCGAGTGTACTTACCGACCGCCTGAAAATCCAGCACTTGAGATCCCCGTCTCACTTGGCCAAGCCAAGAGAGATCACGGAAGATTCGTCAACCGGCTCCGAGCCGACGGGAAATTCGCAGCCGTCGCAGTAGGTGGTATTTGGTCCTTGGCATGGGGGCGGCATAAAGGGCATCACCATCGCTGGATATTCCTGCTCGATGCTTCGATGGTAAAGGACTCGAGAGAGTGGTCGACTCTCGTCGTCAGTGTTTGGAAAGATGTGGTTGGCGTTGATACCGCATATGTTCGGGTACCAGGGGTGAACGACGCGTCTTCCCCTGTAACAGGGCTCGTCGCTGTTGACGATGTAAACAGGATGAAATCGCTGGACGATGAGTTGGGATATCTAGCTCAGAGAGATAGTTTTATTCAACTAAAAGAGACTGAGGGTGTACGCTCATGGGGCACGTGGGTTCCAGCCTACACACGTATAGATCGCCGCCGCAAGGCGCCGGAGGGAGCAACAGGCATCGATCGTGACGGGAGCGACGGCGGAGACGCGTAAGTCATACACTCGTTGAAGTCGAAGTTGGATCATCGCGAGGGGTTCGTTTTTTATGCCCGTCGCGGTGGCCACCAGCTGCAATTTAACGTGGGCTGGTGACCGGAGTGCCCTACGAATTATGCTGACGCATAATTCGTAGGGCCTCGATGCCTATGTGTTCACTTGTGGGGTAGTGATTGAGATAACGAGTCCTCGAAGATTGACGAGCATTTTACAAATCGAGCGTGCCCGAAGACTAACAACTGACTGTGCCAACCCGGGGCTTGCGGCACCTTCCCGACAACTAGAGGATCTCGGTCGGGACTCGTTGGCTGGCTTGGGGGTGCTTAAGTTAAGTGCATGGTGCGACTGGCGGCGCGCATGATCCAAATTTGGTGGCACTCTCCCCAGCGGGAGAGTTACATGGCGCTCAACAAACTACTCCGATTCGAACGATAGGGCGGCTACGCCCGATAGTTTGCATCGGAGTAGTTTGTTTATCAAAGAATAGATTGGGTATAAAAATATATCGCCTTAACTGTATATCCTATAGGAGTGATGCTTCAGCATCACGTTTCTTCCTCTTTTTTCCTTTGGGAAAAGGAGGAAGAACCTACGGAGATGGAGAAAAAGGTCAAACTTAGTGAGCGAGTGAAACGAAGCGATCTAATAAGCGAAGCGCCCTATGTGCACGTGAGTGCACGGGCGCGAAGCGCTCCCCTTTTATCGGTGACCCATAAAGGTCACCGACTAACTTTAATAAGCGGAACGAGGACTCCTCGTGGAGCGTCAACTTATCGAGTCCCCGGAGTGGGGCGAGATCTAACTTTGAAATAGCGAAGTGTCCGACGCGCCTTGTGGGCGCTAAGGACACGCAGCGTAGTCACCAACTCGAAGTGGTCGAGTCGACCACGAGACTGATTTTTAAAAATAAGCAGTCTATCCACCCTATGTCCAACAGGGAAATCGAATGCCATCCTTCAGTATGCGCATCATGGCGATCTTCGCCATCAGAGCAGTTTGAGATACCGAATCTCCCCGATCCGAGGTGAATATTTTAGGATCACGTCAGCAAGGTACTCTGGCTGGGAGGTTGTCGATAAACGGAGACGGTAACATAGTAAGGGCTATGTTACCCTTCATTTCTGGACATCGAGCGGACGCCCCAGGCTCGTGGGGCTCACACGAGTAAAGTTGAGTCGAGGCGCCCGGCTGCCGGTGGCGGGCAGAGGGGAGGCAGGAGACGCGGCACGAACCGATGCCGTAGTCCGCGCAGGTCGGCCGGGCAGATTCGGCTGGAGAAACAGTCAGGTTGTGTGACACCGGAAGCCGGACCACGTAATCAGCGCGAGTGATGACGCCCGCACCGCCCCGCTGGTTGTGTGAGCGCTGGCCGGGCGGAAAACGTTCGCGATTGCTCTGGGCAAGCGTGGCTGCGACAGGTGTAAGCCGGAGTTCATTGGTGGGCTGCCCGCCGCAGGCAGTGGTGGGGCGGAGGCCAGCGATTTGCGTGTGTGCAGCGGGATGAGGTAGGGTGCAGCTTTGACTTTGTTGCCGAGGCTGTTCATGAACAAGCAGGAACTCATTGACGCGGTCGCAGCGGGCGCGGGCGTCAGCAAAACCGACGCGAGCAAAACCGTCCAGGCGGTCCTGGACGCGATCACGGACGCGGTGACTCGCGGCGAATCGGTACAGCTGATCGGTTTCGGCGCGTTTTCGCAGGGGCAGCGCGCTGCCCGCACCGGACGTAATCCGACGACGGGCGCGGAGATTGCCATCCCGGCCGCGAATACTGTGAAGTTCACCGCCGGCAAGGCGTTCAAGGACGTGGTGAACGCACTGTGACGCAGCGTGACGTCGGGCAGGCCGCTTATGCGGGACTGCACCGTGAAATTGCCGATGTAGTCGCGTCGGCGCGCGAGGCGACGGCTCGCACGGTGAACGCCCTAATGACGGCGACCTATTGGGAGATCGGGCGACGAATCGTTGAGTTCGAGCAGGGCGGGGAGGAACGGGCCGCTTATGGCGAGGCGGTGATCCGCCGTTTGGGCGCCGATCTGTCAGAGCGATTCGGTCGCGGCTTCGGATGGCGCAATCTCGCACAGATGCGCGCCTTTTACTTGACGTGGCCTGCGGATCGGATTGTGCAGACATTGTCTGCACAATCCACGCCCGCTCGGATTGTCCCGACAGCGTCTGCAAAATCAACCAAGGCGGCGGTGAAGGCGCCGCCGGGCGTGGCGTTTGAGCCAAATTCTATCGCTCAGGCTTTTCCGTTGCCCTGGTCCGCCTACGTTCGTCTCCTCGCGGTGAAAGCGCAAGCTGCTCGCGACTTTTACGAGGCTGAAGCGCTGCGTGAGGGCTGGTCTGTGCGGCAGCTTGACCGTCAGATCAGCAGTCAGCTCTATGAGCGGCTGGTGCTGTCACGCAACAAGGCGTCATTGCTCGGAAAGGCGGCTGTAGTGCAACCCGGCGATCTTCTCTCGCCTGAGGAAGCGATCCGCGATCCGTTTGTCCTCGAATTTCTTGACATGAAGGACGAATATTCGGAGTCGGATCTCGAAGCGGCCTTGATCCAGCACTTGGCGGATTTCCTCCTCGAGCTCGGCGATGACTTTGCGTTCATAGGTCGGCAGCGGCGTCTACGGATCGATGACACCTGGTTTCGAGTCGATCTCGTGTTTTTTCACCGGCGCTTGCGATGCCTGCTCATTATCGATTTGAAGGTCGGGCGCTTCAGCTATGCGGACGCGGGGCAGATGCATCTCTACCTCAACTACGCGCGTGAACATTGGATGAAGCCCGGCGAAAACCCCCCGGTTGGCTTGATTCTTTGTGCTGAAAAAGGCGCGGCCGAGGCGCATTATGCACTCGACAACTTACCGAACAAGATACTCGCAGCGGAGTATCAGACGGTCCTCCCGGATGAGGCCACGTTCGCGCGAGAATTGGAACGTACCAGGATCGAACTGGAGCGCCGGGGTCGCAAGGCGTGACTTCCCGTCCGAGGTTCCGAGGTGCTTAAACACGCGCGGATCGGCGAATACGATGAAGCGGTCGCCCGGTTAAATTTGATGTTGCTGGCACGGCAATCAAGCTATGCGAAAACACTCAACCGTGCGCCGACGGCCACTGACGAAGGCGCAACTACTACCTCTTCCGGTTGACCAGGTCCGTCGTCTTTCTCTCAAACACCACCTCGCACTTGCACTGCTTTGCGGCGGCAGTGGTGATATTGAGTCGATCGCCACGCTGTCCAATATGCTTGCGCTCGCGTTCTATTTGCGTTCCGACGGCGAAGCGGAACTGTATCGCTCCGCGGACTTCGCACTCAACCAATGCATTGAGCGGGCAGAGCGGGGTGGCAAGTGGACTTTTACAGACGCGGAACGGACTGCACTCGAAGCGTTGCTTCGTGTTCATGATAAGCAACTTGCTGCGGTGCCGGTCCATCGCTATCTTGAAGCGCTGGAGCAGGTGCAGCATGTTGGCATGCCTTCCTTTAACTTGCCGATCGAATCGGACTGATGCTGAACGTTTTCTGCCTGTCGCGGCGAATACGCCGGCGGTTGATGTGCACGGACAAATCTGCGAGTTGGCGCAGCCAATGGGTGATCCGTGTGTGGACCTCGTAGTCGACAGTTTCTACGTAGAAACTCTAGGAAGCGAGTCACGGCGTGTGTAGTTGTATCGTCAAAAGGCACCGCGAGGCTCTTTGTCGAAGTGGTTCTGTTCCATGGCGGGATCTGGCGGACTGAAGCTCGAAGTTACCAGCGGGCCGCACGGCACCGCTCGAAGTTTGTCGCTGGACGAGCTGTTGAGGACCACGACCGGCGGCTGCCGGCCGAGGTCGTGTAAAAACGCGCAGAACGGCCGACCGGTGACGCCCAGTTGGGCGAGCAGTTATTTTCGACCGAGGTGCAGGCAGATGAAGTGATCGTGCTTTGCGGGTATACAGCGTCGGCTCGCGAGTTCACGCGCCTGCCAGCTTCATCGCTCGCATCGTCTTTGCGAATCCGAGTATCCTGATGACCCGCTTGAGGTTGTAGGCCAGTACATGCAAACTCATTTCGGCCGCAACATGGCCCAAACCGCGAGTCTGGAAGTGCGTTGAGCCCATCCAGTGTTTGAGTGTGCCGAACACGTGTTCGACTGTCCGGCGCCGTATCGTCATGGCGTCAAGCTGGCGATCCAGTCTTGACTGCATTGCCTCAAGCTGTGCGATTCGCAGACATCATTTCACTTTTTTGAAGGCCGTTTCTTTGGCGCGTCGGAACCCGTGGCGCCCGTAGGGAACATGGGTTCCGACGCGCGCCGATGATGTTCGCCGAGGATTTTGTCGACCCGCCATTCGCGGTGCCGAATGCGCTCTTTCCGCTCGTCGTACGCACTTTCCACCGCTTCCGCGAGAGGTGTGATTTCACCCAGCTCCGCAATGCGGTCAACCGGAGTCTTTGCGCCGAGTGAGCCGTGTGGCCGACGCCAGTTGTAGTCGAACTGCCACTCTTCGATTCGCAAGTCGATTGCCCCCTCTGTAAGGGCATGGTGGAACCAGAACTCGTTCAGGTCAGTAAGCTGCGAACGTTCAACTTTGCCATTGAGGTGCGGCGAGCGTGGTGGAATTGGCCGGAATTTAATGCACTCGTTCATCAGGCGCCGCTGCACGGATTCAGCGAAGAACTCACCGCCGCGGTCGGTCTGGATACGTTGAATCGGAAACGGCATCTCCTCGATGACGCGATCAAGGAAAAGCAGCGTATTTCGGGCATTTCTTCGAGGAAAACGAGTAACGGAAACAAGGGGCTCTGCGGAGCCCCTTGCTCCATCTGGCTTTCGCACCTCGAAGCCTTTATGGTAAAGGGTTTGAGCCGAAAGTTGCGTTTGTCAGGTGTCTTGCCTGCACTTGACGAAATAGGCGAAAACTTGGCACTCTGGCGTAACATTTTCCTATGCCAGACCGAAAAGCTACGCTGCGGTCCCGGCTCACAACAAAAACCTACGCCGACCGCTGATGAGATTCGACGCACGAAACGCGAGCAAGCTGCCTGCCGGGCAGCACATGACCTTTGACGGATTCCCGGGACTCCGCTTTCAGGCCAGCGAGAGCCGTCGCTCCTGGATCTACCGATATAAATCCCCCATTGACGACCGGATGCGTCAGGTGAAGCTCGGCGAGTGGCCGGCCATGGGGTTTCCCGCAGCGATTTCCGAATGGGAGCAAAGGCGAGCGGAGCGCGATGCCGGGGCCGATCCTGCTGCTGCAAAGCGCGAGAAGCGCGCTGCGGTTGCCAATTCGCGCGCCGTCGACGCATACACCGTCAAGCAGGTGTGTTTCGACTACATGGGCGGCTATCTGGAGCCGACCCGGAAGGATAAGGGCGTGATCGAGGTTAGGCGGATGTTCAAGGCGATGCTCGGCCCGATCGAGAGCGTTCCGGCTGCGTCGATAACTCGTGCGCAGGCGTTCGAATTCTTGAATTCCTATCGTGCCACGCCGGCGCTCACCGCTCGCCTCCGCATGGAGTTAGGCGGAGCATGGGACTATGCGATGGATGCTGGGAGGCTGCCTGACGGCACGCCGAACTGGTGGCGAATGATCCTGCGCGGCAAGCTTCGCAGCAAGGGGCGTACGATCGACGGCGTCGCCATGGGCACAAAAAAGCGGGTATTGAGCGAGGATGAGATTGGCACGCTGCTCCGTTGGCTGCCGAATATGAGCCTAACGGTTTCCGACGCAATCACGTTGTATCTGTGGACGGGCGCCCGCGGCGGCGAAATCATTTCTATGGAGTCGCACGAAATCGCCGACGAGGCGGACGGCCTCTGGTGGACCGTGCTGAAGGAAAAAACCAAGAACTCGTGGCGCGCGAAAGCAGGGGATTTGCGGGTGCCGCTCGTTGGTCGAGCTGAGGCCGTTGTCCGTCGACGCAAGGACCAGGCTGTGAACGGCTTTCTGTTCCCGACGTCGACCGGCGAGATGATGAAGCAGACCGTTATTTCGCACGGCATTTACTATCATCAGCCGTACTGTAAGCAGGCGCCGAATCATAATCGGCCGCGGCTACCCGTCACGCACTGGTCGCCTCACGATTTGCGGAGGACCGCCCGAACTATGCTTGCCGCACTTGGGTGCCCGCATGATGTCGCGGAGGCGGTACTTGGTCATGTTCAACCGGGTGTAGCCGGCGTGTATAACCGGCACCACTACGATCGGGAACGTCGAGAGTGGCTCACGCGCCTGTCGCAGTTCCTTGATGAACTCGCGCTGCGATATCCGACTAAGTAATCTGTTGTGTAAGGCGAGGTTAGACCAAACGGACAGCGTCAGATCGTCTGACTCTGTTCGGCCATGACCGGTCATTCGCCAGCAACACCAGATGACGATGCGAGTGTCCGCTCAAAGTAAAGGAACGGCCCCATTTTTTTAAATTTGTCTTCATCGTGCCCTGCGCGAGGCACCTCGGAAACTGCTGCTCGGCCTCGATTCCCCATGCGCCTGCCACATGACCGCGACGTGGCGTGGCAGGTAAAAGGGACGATGCTTGATTTGTGATGCCCTCATCGGCTACGGTGCCGACCCGTTGCTCGGTTGTATGGGACGCAGATATTGGGCTATGCCATACGCCGCTTCCCGCGCGCAACGCATTACACCGATGAGCGTAGCCGAGGCGGCCCCGCACCACTCGCCATAGCCGACCAGCCACAAGCGTTTCTCGTCTCTGGCGTGCGTCCCATCCGTCCTCGGCAAGCCCTCGACGTCACGGATCTGTAGCGGGTCAAGATGTTTGAGTGCAGGGCGGAACCCGGTGCACCAGATCACGACATCGATGCTGGAATGCCCGCCATCGCTCCAGACAACGCCATCCGTGTCGAATCGGCTGAACGGACGTATTGCATGCAGCACACCTCGCACACGCGCCTCCCGTACAGGAGGCACCATGACGATGTCGCCCAAACCACCTACTGGTGCCGTGATCGTGTGCCCATCGCGTAGAGCCTGCCATTTGGCGGTCGCGCGTTCGAACAAGACCCGGCCATCCACGTCGTCTGGAAGAAAATCAGGTTCCTGCAGCGTCACCCACGTAGCATTGCAGACCGTTGATACCTCCGCCAGGATCTGTGCGCCCGAGTTGCCGCCACCCACTACCAGCACGGATCGTCCACGCAGGTCGTCCGGATTGCGATACTGCGCCGAATGCATCTGACGACCACGAAAGATCTCGCGTCCAGGGTAGTTGGGCACATACGGTGCGCTCCAGGTACCGGTTGCACTCACGACCGCCCTGGCCAGCCATTCCCCGTGATCGGTACCGACCAGCAAGCCACCCTGAACCCGTGAAACGGATTCGACATGAACTGTGCGCCGGACAGGTATGTGATAACGCTCCTCATATCGCGCCAAATAGTCGATGACCTCGTTGCGCGACGGGTACGTGTCGCGCGATACGGGCGTCTGCCAGCCTGGTAGCGAACTCCATTGCGCCGGCGAAAACAGATGTAGCGAGTCCCAGGTATGTCGCCAGGCGCCTCCTGGGGCGCTCTGGTTATCCAGCACGAGATAGTCGAGCCCCGCACGACGCAGGAAGTAGGCCGTGGCAAGCCCGGCTTGGCCACCGCCGATGACGACAACATCAAGGTCTGCAGGCATGCGCTTTCGTCCCATCTCCTGATTCGAATTCGGGCGGTCACGCGTCCCATTGAGCTTAAAGGCGGTGGGCGGTGCACTGCACTACTTGGTCGCCCGCGACGTAATCACGTGCTCGAGGCCAGCTGGCCCGACCGGTGCCTCGGCGAGCCACGGAATGAGCGCGGTGCGCTGCGCCAGATCGTCCGCCACGCGGCGCACGAACGGCACCTCGTAAGTGCCCCGCTGGCACAGCATCGGGTCGGTCGTACCGCTCGCCAGCAACGACTGGTTGATGACCCACGCGTACGGCGTAATTCCCGCGCGCGCGAGGTCGGCGCTCAGCCGTTCCGCTTCGTGAACGGGTGTCGCTTCCGGCAACGTGACGATGAGAATCCGGCTGTAGTTCGGGTCGCGCAAGCGCGGCAGCAACTGGCGGACCGACTCTGGCATGTCGCCCTGGGTGCGCATCACTTCGCGGTGATAGGCCTCTGCTGCGTCCAGCAGCAGAATGGTGTGCCCGGTCGGCGCGGTGTCCAGAACCACAAAGCCTGATTTGCCTTGATCGACCGTGCGCGCGAAAGCCCTGAAGACGGCGATTTCCTCCGTGCAGGGCGAGCGCAGATCTTCTTCGAGCATCGCCCGGCCGCCCGCATCGAGATGGGATGCCGCTTTGCCCAGCACTTCTTCGGTGTACTGCTGCACTTCGCGCACCGGGTCGATGCGAGTGACGCTCAGCCGAGGCACGACGCCATCGACGGTCGCGGCCACATGCGAGGCCGGGTCGGTGGTCGAGAGGATCACGTCGTGTCCGCGGCCCGCCAGCGCAACTGCGATTGCCGCCGCTACCGTGGTCTTGCCCACGCCGCCTTTGCCCATCGTCATGATCACGCCGTGACCCGCCGCCGACAGCTCATCGACGAGGCCGCCCAGGCCCGGCGGCAAGATGGTTTCGGGCATCCGGCGTTCGGTCGGCATGCGCACGCGCTCGGGATGCGCCATGTCGCACAGCGCGTCCAGCCCGACCGTGCCGCGCGGCAGAAACGGAATGCGCGTCTGCGGTAAGCCAGCCAACTCGCGCGGCATGTCGGCCAGCGCCTGTTGCGCGTGCTGTGCCATGGCGGTCGCAATCGCGTCGTCGGTGCGGTCTGTGGCGAAGAGGCCGTTGATCGCCAGCACCAGGTTGCGAATACCGAGTTCAGCCAGCTCGTGCCGCGTGCGATTCGCTTCGCGCAGTGCGGCGACTTCGGGCCGGCTCACCAGGACGACGGTCGTTTGCGCTGCGCTCGACAGGCGTTCGACGGTCGCCGCGTACAGCGCCTTCTGCTTTTCCAGTCCGGCTAACGGTCCGAGGCAGGAGGCACCGCCCGTCGACGACGAGATGAACTCGTTCCACGCCGAAGGCAAGGTCAAGAGGCGCAGCGTGTGCCCCGTCGGCGCCGTATCGAAAATTACGTGATCGAAATCGGCCGTCGCGGCTGGGTCGCCGAGCAGTTTGGAGAATTCATCAAAGGCCGCAATCTCGACCGTGCAGGCGCCGGAAAACTGCTCTTCCATATTGCGGATCGCCGCCGCGGGCAAGACGCCGCGATAGGGTCCGACCATTCTGTCCCGATAGGCCTGCGCGGCCGCTTCGGGGTCGATATTCAACGCGAACAGGCCCGGCGCGGCGGGCACCGGCGTCGGCAACTGACTCAAGCCGACGCCGAGTACCTCGTCGAGATTGGAGGCCGGGTCCGTGCTGACGATGAGCACCCGCTTGCCGGCATGTGCCATGGCGAGGCCGGTGGCACAGGAAAGCGAAGTCTTGCCGACGCCGCCTTTTCCGGTGAAAAAGAGATATCGGGTTTGCGTTTCAGGCAGGGACATGGTCGCTCTCTAGCAACAGCCTGAGCCCGGCGCGCGGCAACTGCCGGCCTTGATGTGCGGTTTTTCCGCCGTGGTCAGCGCGATGCCGAGTTTCTGCGCAAGCTGCTGGCGTGACGGATACATGCCCGTCGATACGATGTGGCCATCGATCACGAGGATCGGCAGTCGTTCCATGCCGACTTCCATTTCCTTGACCACCGCGGAGTTGGCGGCGAACGCCTGCGGTTCCTGGCCCAGGTTGTAGCGGGACACGGTGACGCCGTGTGCTTCGACCCATTTCAGGTCCGCGGCGAATTGTGCCAGCACGGGGTCCACATCCACACCGCAAACACCCGTCGAGCAACACATCGCGGGATCGAACACTTCGAGTTTCTTCATGGCAGCGCCTCGGAACAATCGGGATTCAGCGGTTTCCACAAGCACGGATGCGTCTGCGGGCAAAGGTGCGTGAATTCCGGCAGACCGCGAATCAGCTCGGGAATTTGGGTTCGCTCGATCTGCGTGAAGCCGCGCCGCGCAAAGAAGGTGCGGGCGGCTTCATCATTCGGAATAAGGTAAAGCGCACGCAGCGATCGCGTTTGCGCTAGCGCAACGGAAGCGTCGATAAGACGGGTACCCAGACCGGATGCGCGCAGTCGCGGGTGAACTGCGACCGAACGCAACAGGGCCGCGTCGCCGGCTTGTTCCAGTCCCGCCACCCCGACGATCCCGGCGCCGCACGCGGCGACGTGGAAGCCGTCGAGGCTCCGTGCCGTGAGATCGCTCGCCGGTAGCCCGCAGGTAGCCAGCAAGGTGCGGATATGGTCGAAGTCCGTGGCGGCTGCCCGGCGAATGTACTCAACAGGCGTACTCATTTCAATTCTCCGCTGCGTTCACGGCGTAGAAGCGTCTGCCGGATGGTGATGAATCGCGTCCGGATTGTGCCCCGCCATCGCGTCGTGTCCGTGGTCGGACAGTTGGGCATCGAACCAGTCGTGCAGCGCGGCGACAAGACGAGGCTGCTCGCTGCGATACACGATTTCGCCGCCGCGGCGCACGTCGTGATATTCGATCGTCAGCTCGCCGCGCCGGGCTGCACGCAATTCAGCGAGGCCTGGCATGTCGTTGCCGTGGATCTGCTCAGGCGCGCCGAAGTCTCCCGCCGAGAAGCGACGGGCGATCGCGGCGAGATGTCTGCGGATCAACGCGACCTGCCGCGCGTCGGGACGTTTCGTGACGACCCGCTGGATGCCGCCGTCGGCCGTCTTCGTGAAGATGTGGGTGGTCGCCGCGAGCGAGAACGGCATCACGTCCGCGCCATGTTGCTCGACCTCCTTCTGGCGTGTGGTGGTATCGCCAAGGGCGAACGACGAAACAACCGCCATGCCGAGCAGAACCAGAATCGATGCAGCGACGACTGTCGCCGAATGGCGTTTCATGGAATATTCCACCTGGAATCGTGCCGGAGCCCGGCGCCAGCATCCTGTTCGACGGTTGAGTGAAATCATACGGCGTGCCCGCGCTTATTCGCTCCACCGGGCGAATGCCGGCATGACGCGATAACGACTACGCGAATTCATGGCAATCGCAGCGACTGCGACCGCAGACACGAGGGAGACGAGCCGCACCGTCCACTCGACGCCCCCGTATCCCGATCGATGTCTTTCAAGCCAACCTCCCTGACCTGTCACTGATGGTGGCTCTTTCATCACCTTGATTCAGGTTGCCGGGCGATGATGGTGCCTTAACGTGCAGTGAGGAGGCACGCGACCGAGCTCGTGCGAGGCCAAGCTCCGTTGTGCAGTTGAATGGGTGCCCTAACACTGGAGCTTTTCGACCTCGGCAAGCAGGTCGTCCGCTCGGGCTTTGAGCATGCGCTGGTTGTTCCGCTCGGCTCTGTCACGGATGTCCTGGAGTCTCATGCTCCAGTACTTCGGATCGCCGACTACGGTTCCGGGCGGGAATTGGCCCCGCTTTTTTTCGAGGATCTGAATTGCGTTACGTACATGATCAAGTTCTTTTTCGATTGTGTTGTACCAGTTCATACATGCCCCGAGTATGTTTTTTTGGCGATGGTGCCGCGACGCCTGGACGACGCATTTGATCTGGCTCAAAAGATAGATTCTGGAGCGACCCCACGTATCTGAGGACACGAGGACTCTCTTAAAATAAGGGATAGTCTTGTGCCTATCAGTAAGCCTAGTCATTACGTGGAAAGCATCGAAATTCTGACCGAGCCGGAGCGCCGTCGTCGGCGCACGGCGCAAGAAAAAATCGCCATCGTGCAGGAAACATTGGAGCCGGGAGCGTCGGTGTCGGCCGTTGCACGTCGGCACGGCGTCAACGCCAACCAAGTGTTCGGCTGGCGCAAGCAATACCAGGAAGGCAGTCTGGCGGCGGTGAAGGCAGGCGAAACCGTTGTGCCGGCATCTGAGCTGGCCGCCGCCATCAAGGAAATCAAGGAACTGCAACGGCTACTTGGGAAGAAGACGCTGGAGGTCGAAATCCTGAAAGAAGCCGTGGAATGGGGCCGTTCAAAAAACCTGATTGCGCGCTCGCCCTTGCTGCCGGGGGACGACCGATGAAGACGGTCTGCGAAGTTCTCGGCGTGGCGCGCTCTGCCGTGGCGGTGAAGCGAGCTCGCTCGTCCGACTGGCGCGATGGTCGCCGTGCCCGCGTGACCAACGATGCCGGGCTGGTCGAGGAGATTCAGGCCCATGTGGCGCACCTTCCCACCTACGGCTACCGCCGTGTCTGGGCGCTGCTGCGCCGCAGTCGGGAGCAGAGCGGTGCGCCGTGCATCAACGTCAAGCGCGTGTATCGGGTCATGCGGGAGCATCAGTTGCTGCTGCGCCGCCCTGGCGTGCGGCGAGATAAGCGGCGACATGACGGTCGCGTTGCGGTGGACCGCAGCAACACCCGCTGGTGCTCCGATGGCTTCGAGTTTCGGTGCGACGATGGTACGCCGCTGCGCGTGACGTTTGCGCTGGACTGCTGCGACCGCGAGGCGATTAGCTGGGCAGCAACGACCGGCGGGCATAGCGGTGATGTGGTGCGCGACGTGATGCTGGCCGCCGTCGAACAGCGCTTCGGCACCACGCAGGCCGCGCAGCCCATTGAATGGCTGACGGACAACGGCTCGGCCTACATCGACCACCGCACGCGCAGCTTCGCTCGCGAACTGGGTCTTGAGCCGCTGACCACACCGGTCCGTTCGCCGCAGAGCAATGGCATGGCGGAATCGTTCGTGAAGACCATGAAGGACAATTACGTCGCCTATATGGACAAGTCTGACGCACCAACAGCGCTCTCGCGTCTGGCTATCGCGTTTGAACACTACAATGAGCGCCACCCGCACAAAGCCTTGAAATACCGCTCGCCTCGCGAGTTCAGGCGTAATGCGGTGTCATCAACCTAACGGTGTCCGCGTGTCCTGAGTTACAGGGGCAACTCCA
>NZ_LDVA01000252.1:0-4321 GCF_050768715.1 Burkholderia sp. ZZQ-2
GCAACGCGACGCGACGGCGTCCGAAGCACGGCGTGACGCCGGCGTCGACACGGACGACGCACCGACTCACCGCTTCACGTGGCGACCGGTCGAGATCGAACCGCTGCCGGAACGGCCGGCGGCCGAACTGAGCGGCAAGCGGATCGCGATCGTCAACGGCCTCGGCCGCACGGTCGAGCGCGTGGTGGCGGCGCTTGCGCGCGCCTGCGCGAAGCCGGCGGTGTTCGCCCCGGCCGACGGCGTCGATCCGGCGGCGGCCGCGAACGCGTTCGTTGCACAGTCGGGCCCGTTCGACGGGATCGTCGATCTCGGCGTCGAGGCGCCGTTTTCGCTCGACGTGCGCGATCAGTGGGAAGCGCCGCTGCGCCGCACGGTCGCGTTGCTGCAGGCGTGCTACGGCGACTGGGTGCAGGAGGAAGCGACGTCGCGGCTGTTCTATCTCGCGCTCACCTGGCAGGACGGGCTGATGGGATACGGCGACGACGCGCTCGTGCAGCCGCTCGGCGGATTGTGGGCGGGGCTCGCGAAGACGCTGCCGCAGGAACTGCCGAACTGCAACGTGCGCGTGCTCGACATCGCGCCGGACGAAACCGGTCGCGTCGACGGGTTGATCGCACGTGAGCTGTATCGCTGGGGGCGCTTCGAGGTCGGCCATCGCGGCGGGCGCCGCCACACGCTCGTCGCGACCCGCGACGACCTGCCGGCGCAAGCGGCGCCCGACTGGGGGCCCGACGACGTCGTGCTGTTCTCGGGCGGCGCACGCGGCATCGGGTTCCTGGCCGCCTGCGAGATCGCGAAGCGGTATCGCTGCACGGTGATCGTCACCGGGCGCGACGCGCCGCCGGCCGGAGACGAGCCGTGGCTCGCGCTCGACGATGCGGGCTTCAGGCGCTACGGGCTCGACCTGCTGCGCCAGGCGACGCCGGAGCGGCCGCCCAAGGCGATCCGGCACACGCTGCAGCAACTCGAACGGCGCCGCGAGCTGAAGGCGTCGCTCGACGCCGCGGCCGCGCTCGGCCTGCCGGTGCGCTACCGGGTATGCGACGTGACCGATGCGAACGCCGTGCGCGCGCTGTGCGACGCATTCGGCGCGCGGTTGCGCGGCGTGATCCATAACGCCGGCATCGACCAGCCGGTGCGGTTGCCGCGCAAGTCCGCGGACGAATTCGTCGGCACCGCGCGCGTGAAGGTGCTCGGCTTCATGAACCTGTACGCGGCGGTGCGCGAGCGGCCGCGTGTCGACTGCTTCGTCAACGTCGGCTCGCTGACCGGCCGCTGGGGCGGCATGACGGGCGAGACCGACTACGCGGCCGCGAACGAGGCGCTCGCGCGGCTCGGCTGGTGGGCGCGCCGCGATGTGCCCGGGCGCAACGTGAAGACGCTCGTGTGGCCGACGTGGGACGGCGTCGGCATGATCACGAACCTCGCCGTCACGCGGCGTTATGTGACGCCGATGCGCATCGCCGACGGCGTCAGGCACTGGCTTGCGGAACTCGCGCAGCCGGCCACGCCCGCGGCGTCCGGCGGCGGCGAACCGATGTACATGGGCGCCGTCGGCCGTGCGCTGACGCCGATCCAGCTGCGCGGCTTCGATGCGGTCGACGGCTTGCCGAATCTCGGCGAACTCGCGACACGCCGGCACCACGCGGGCGAGCCGCGGCGATTCCGGCCGTTCGCGTTTTTCTCGACGCGCTATCGTGCGGCCAACGCGCCCTATACGCGCGCATTCCGCTTCGGCGGCCGCGCGGCGGCGCCCGTGTCGCTGCTGCTCGAGCACGCGCGCGTCGTGGCCGACTGGGTGGCGCCGCCCGATGGCGAGCGCGCCTACCTGCATGAAGCCGTCGACGTGACGATCGCGCTCGATGCGCTCGCCGACGCGCTCGATGCCCACGGCGATCTCGCGCTCGACACCGACGTGACCGGCCGCACGGCCGGCGACGACTGGCACGTGACGGTGCGGTGCGCCTCGCTCGCCGGCCGCGTGCTGCTCGATGCGACGTTCGTGTACCGCAGTCATCCGCCCGCGGGTGCGACCGTGCCGCTGCCGCACGACGGGCAGGACGATGCGGTCCGGCCGGCCACGTGCGCGATCTGGCGCGGCGACCTGCTGCCCGACGCGGACTGGCGCGGCGGCATCGCGCAGGTCAGGGCCGCCGACGCCGATGCGTTGTGGCGCGCGCCGGGCGAGGGCGACGCGCGCGGCGCGGCGCCGTGCCCGCAGATCTGGCTGCCGGTCAATCATCTGGAGAACGTGTTGCGCGTGCTGCTCGGCGCGTGGCCCGCAGACGGCGAACCGCCGCGCACATGGCACATCGGCGGCATCGCATTCGGCGCCGCGCGTGCCGCCGACGCCGAATTGCTGCTGTGCTACCCGGACGGCCGCTTCGCGATCGCCGATCGCGGCGGCGCATCGATCGCCGATCTGCGCGATGCGCGGCTGGCTGGCGCGACCGGCCCGCAGGCCGCGGCCGGGCCGGTTCTTTGAACGGAAAGGGGAAATCCACCATGACGGAGCGCAACGACGGCGCGCGGTACTGCATCATCGGCGCGGGCGCGGCGGGGATCACCGCCGCGAAGAACCTGCTCGCGGCCGGAATCGGCTTCGACGTGATCGAGCGCGAGGACGACGTCGGCGGCAACTGGTACTACGGCCGGCCGAGCGGCGCGGTGTATCGCTCGATTCACATGATCAGCTCGAAGCGGTTTTCGGAGTACACCGACTTTCCGATTCCCGACGACTACCCGACGTATGCGCGCGGCGACCAGGCGCTCGCGTACCTGCGGGCGTACGCGCGGCGCTTCGGCGTGTACGACCGGATCGAGTTCGGCCGCTCGGTGCTCGAGATCGCGCCGGTCGCCGGCGGCTCGGGGTGGCGCGTCGAGCTGGACCGCGGCGAAGTGCGCACCTATCGCGGCGTGATCGTCTGCAACGGGCATCTGTCGCATCCGCAACTGCCGGACTATCCGGGCCGCTTCGACGGGCTGCAGCTGCATTCGTCGCAATACCGCACGCCGGAGATCTTTCGCGACCGGCGCGTGCTCGTGGTCGGCGCGGGCAATTCGGGCTGCGACATCGCGGTCGAAGCGTCCCACCATGCGCGCGCGGTGTTCCACAGTACGCGGCGCGGCTACTACTACTGGCCGAAATTCCTGTTCGGGATACCGGCCGACCAGTGGGCCGAATGGCCGCTGCGGCTGCGCATGCCGCTGTGGGCGCGCCGCTTCTTCGGCGAGCGGCTGCTGCGGCTGACGACGGCCGGGCAGCCGGAGGACTACGGGCTGCGCAAGCCCGACCACAAGCTGTTCGAGTCGCATTTCATCATCAACTCGACGCTGTTCTACCACCTCGGCCACGGCGATCTCGATGCGCGGCCCGACGTGCGGGAACTGAAGGGCGATCGCGTCGTGTTCGCCGACGGCCGCGAGGAGCCGGTCGACGTGATCGTCTACGCGACCGGCTATCGACCGAGCTTTCCGTTCATCGACCAGGCGCATCTGCAATGGCGCAAGCAGCAGCCGTCGCTGTACCTCAACATGTTCGACGCACAGCATCGCGACCTGTTCTTCATCGGGCTGTTCCAGACGTCGACCGGCAACTGGCCGCTGATGGACTACCAGGCGCAGCTGCTCGCGCGCTATCTGCATGCCCGCGACGCGGCGCCGCGCAAGGCCGCGCACATCGACCGGCTGATCCGGCGCGGAAAGTCGGACTGGAGCGGCGGCATCGCGTTCCATCGCACGCCGCGGCACGTGATCGAGGTCGAGCATTTTGCCTATCGGCTGCAGTTGCAGCGGCTGATACGCGGCCTGCCGGCCGTGCCCGGCGCGGCAGGCGCGGATGCGCGCGCCGCGCAGGCAGCGCAGGAAGCGCCGGCGGCGCCCGTGCGCGCGGGAGGTGCGTCATGAGCCTCGTGAACGTCGAACACCTGTCGAAGACCTACCTGCTCGACAGCGTGCGCGTGACCGGGCTCGCCGACGTGTCGGCGACGCTCGAGGCCGGGCGCTTCACCGTGTTGAGCGGGCCGTCGGGCAGCGGCAAGACGACGCTGCTGAACATGATCGGCTGCATCGACCGCCCCGACAGCGGGCGCGTGACGATCGCGGGCCACGACACCGCGTCGCTGTCCGACGATGCGTTGTCCGATTTCCGCGCGCGCCATGTCGGCCACGTGTTCCAGACCTTCAACCTGCTGCCCGTGCTGTCCGCGTACGAGAACGTCGAGTATCCGCTGCTGATGGCGGGCTGGCCGCCGGCGCGGCGCGCGGCGCGGGTGCGCGACCTGCTCGACGCGGTCGGGCTGGCCGACAAGGCGCGGCACCG
>NZ_LDVA01000253.1:0-911 GCF_050768715.1 Burkholderia sp. ZZQ-2
ATCGCGCGCGCGCCGTACGACACGCGCTTGCCGCCTTCCAGGAACGCGCGGATCGACGGGTGCGTCTTGTAGCGCTGGAATTCCTCGAACGGCGACAGGTACGGGTTCGTGTAGCCCAGGCCCACCACGAAGCCGACCACGACCTGGTTGTTGTCCATGTGGTACAGGAACGAGCCGCCGTAAGTGTCCGACTTCAGCGGCCAGCCGGCCGTGTGGATCACGAGGCCCGGCTTGTGCTTGGCGGGATTGATTTCCCACAGCTCCTTGATGCCGATCCCGTAAGCCTGCGGATCGGCGTTCGCGTCGAGCTTGAACTTCGCGATCAGCTGGCGGCCGAGGTGGCCGCGGCAGCCTTCGGCGAACAGCGTGTACTTCGCGTGCAGTTCCATGCCGAGCTGGAAGTTCTCGGTCGGCTCGCCGTCCTTGCCCACGCCCATGTTGCCGGTCGCGACGCCTTTCACGGAGCCGTCGTCGTTGTAGAGAATCTCGGCGGCCGGGAAGCCGGGGAAGATCTCGACGCCCAGCGCTTCGGCCTGCTGGCCCAGCCAGCGGGTCACGTTACCCAGCGAAATCACGTAGTTGCCGTGGTTCTGGAAGTTGGCGGGCAGCGCCCAGTTCGGCGTGGTGATCGCGCTTTTCTCGGACAGGAACAGGAAGCGGTCTTCCGTCACCTCGACGTCGAGCGGCGCGCCGCGTTCCTTCCAGTCGGGGAACAGTTCGGTGATCGCGCGCGGGTCCATCACCGCACCCGACAGGATGTGCGCGCCGATCTCGGAACCTTTCTCGAGCACGCACACGCCGATTTCGGTGCCTTTCTCGGCGGCCAGCTGCTTGAGCCGGATCGCCGCCGACAGCCCGGCGGGGCCGCCGCCGACGATCACGACGTCGTATTCCATCGATTCGCGCGGGCC
>NZ_LDVA01000254.1:0-4199 GCF_050768715.1 Burkholderia sp. ZZQ-2
GGCTGCACCGATGCGAACCGGTCGGCCGGCAGGCCGAGTGCGTCGATCAATGCGAGATCCCATGCGCCGTCGGGCGTCGCGAGCGCGGTCGCGCACGCGTCGCTCGGATCGGCCGCGACGTCGCCGCCCAGCGCGATGCGCAACCAGTCCTTCGGCTGCACGGCCCAGCGCGCGGCGCGCAGTGCATCGGGTTCGTGAGCGGCCAGCCAGCGCAACAGCGGGCCGGCCATACCCGGCGCGACGGGGTTCGGGGCAACGGGCAATCCGGCGACGGGCGATCCGGCGACGGGCGATCCCGTGACGGGCCAGCCGGCCTCATCCGCTTCGCGCACCGCCCGCGTGTCGGGCCACAGCAGCGCGGGCCGCACCGGCTGCCCGGCCGCGTCGATCAGCACGACGCCGTGCATCTGCCCCGAGAACCCGATCGCCGCCACCTGCGCGCGCTCGCCGGCCGGCAACCGCGCGGCCGCGCGCACCAGCGCCTGCCACCACGTGTCGGGCGCGATCTCGGCCCAGCCGGGCTGCGGCGACGACAGCGCATAGGGTTCGCTCGCGACCGCACGCTCGACGCCGTCGGCATCGAGCGTGACGAGTTTGACGGAGCCGGTGCCGAGGTCGATTCCGAGCAGGCGCATGACGTGAGGGCGAATTCGAATGAACGGATGTCGATGATAACGGGATCGCGATGCGCGCCCCGTCTTTTGCCGCCGCCGCGCCGGCCGACATCGCCATGGCCTGCCGGGTTTCACCCGGCTGCACGTTGGCGGTGAAAGCGGCGGCTCGCGGGTTAACCCGGCACGATTTTTCCCAGGCACTTTTTGCCGCTATGCGCCCCGCCCGATACACACCATAAAGCGGCCGATATTTGACATGGGGGCCAGCGCTATTTTGAAGGGCTATAAAACCGGGAACCCTCACTCCTGCGACAGTTTCCCGATGATCGACACCCTGTTTCATGCCGAAATGGCATATCGAACCAGCAAAGAGCGGAATAGTACCCAGCGCTCTTGTTGCGTGGATTCATTCCGCATAACTTCGTATCACCCCGAAAACAAGATCATGGAGTGAGACAGATGCAATCGAACACGGTCCATCCGTGCGATGAGGTGCTGCCGACCGGCAAGCTGGTAACGCTTGGCCTGCAACACGTCCTCGTCATGTACGCCGGCGCTGTTGCCGTGCCGCTTATCGTTGGCGCCGCACTCAAGCTGCCGAAAGACCAGATCGCGTTCCTGATCAGCGCCGATCTGTTTTCGTGCGGCATCGCCACGCTGATCCAGACGCTGGGCCTGTGGATCTTCGGGATCCGCCTGCCCGTCATCATGGGCTGCACGTTCGCGGCAGTCGGCCCGATGATCGCGATCGGCACGAACCCCGGCCTCGGCATTCTCGACATCTTCGGCTCGACGATCGCGGCCGGCATCATCGGTATCGTGCTCGCGCCGATGATCGGCAAGCTGTTGCGGTTCTTCCCGCCGGTGGTGGTCGGCACCGTGATCGCGGTGATCGGGCTGTCGCTAATGGAAGTCGGCATCAACTGGGCGGCCGGCGGCGTCGGCAACCCCGAGTACGGCAGCCCCGTCTATCTCGGCCTGTCGCTGCTCGTGCTGACGCTGATCCTGCTGATCAACAAGTTCGGCCGCGGTTTCATCGCGAACATCTCGGTGCTGCTCGGCATCGTCGCCGGCTTCGCGATCGCGTTCGCGATCGGCCGCGTGAATACCGACGGCGTCGCGCACGCACCGTGGGTCGGCATCGTGATGCCGTTCCACTTCGGCATGCCGCACTTCGACCCGCTGTCGATCGTGACGATGGTCACGGTGATGTTCGTCACGTTCATCGAATCGACCGGCATGTTCCTCGCGGTCGGCGACATGGTCGATCGTCCGGTCAACCAGGAGCGCCTCGTGCGCGGCCTGCGCGTCGACGGCCTCGGCACGCTGATCGGCGGCATCTTCAACTCGTTCCCGCATACGTCGTTCTCGCAGAACGTCGGCCTGATCGGCGTGACGGGCGTGAAGAGCCGGTTCGTGTGTGCGACGGGCGGCGTGATTCTCGTGCTGCTCGGCCTGTTCCCGAAGATGGCGCAGGTGGTCGCATCGGTGCCGCCGTTCGTGCTCGGCGGTGCGGGCATCGTGATGTTCGGGATGGTGGCCGCGAACGGCATCAAGGTGCTGTCGAAGGTCGACTTCGTGAACAACTCGCACAACCTGTTCATCGTCGCCGTGAGCGTCGGCATGGGTCTCGTGCCGGTCGTGTCGCCGCACTTCTTCTCGAAGCTGCCGCCCGCGCTCGCCCCGATCCTGCACAGCGGCATCCTGCTGGCGTCGGCATCGGCCGTGATCCTGAACATCGTGTTCAACGGCGTGAAAGGCGAAAAGGATGCGCGCTGCGAGATCCGCCGCGCCGGACACGACTTCGACGGCCGCCCGGCCGACGTGCATCACTGATCACGACGCGCCGGACGACGGCGCGAAGCGGTAACGGAAAACGCCACGGCATGCCGTGGCGTTTTTGCTTGGCGGAGCCGGGTTACGCGGGGTGCCTCGCGCGCTCAGGGTGGCCGCCTGCGATGCGGTGCAGGCTGCCTGGTTGATCGGTTGATCGCGCCTGGACGCGTATCTGCCGTGATCGGCATCGGCGGCATCCGATGCAGTCATCGTCACGCCAACCGTCGTGGTCTTGCACGACCCGGCCGCACAAAAGAAAACGCCACGGATTTTCATCCGTGGCGTTTTCGCTTTTGCATCGCGCCGGATCGGCAGGCAGAAGCGGTTGCCCGCTCCTGCCCCGCCTTTCACTTACCCGTTCGTCGCCGCCGACGACGCAGGCGCCGGAGCGGCCGCCTTGTCGTAGTCGACCGGCGCATCCGGCGCGCGCGGCGTCTCGCCGGCCCGCTGGATCCAGCCGCCGCCCAATGCGCGGTATAGCGTGACGAGGTTCGTCCAGCGCGCCAGGCGTGCGTTGATCAGCGTCTGCTGTGCCGAGTACAGATCCGTCTGCGCGGTCAGCACCGACAGGTAGCTGTCGACACCATTCTTGTAACGCAGGTCCGACAGGTCGAAACGTCGCTGCTGTGCGTGCTCGTTGCGCTCGAGCGCCGCGATCTGCTGGTCGTACGTGCCGCGTGCGGCAAGACCATCCGCCACTTCGCGGAATGCCGACTGGATCGCCTTCTCGTAGTTCGCGATCTCGATGCGTTTCTGCACGTTCGCGAGGTTCAGGTTCGCGATGTTCTGCCCGCCTTCGAAGATCGGCATCGTGATCTGCGGCGCGAACGACCACGCCGCCGTGCCGGCCTTGAACAGGCCGCCCAGCGTCGAGCTGCCGGTGCCGAATGCGCCCGTCAGCGAGATGCGCGGGAAGAACGCCGCGCGTGCCGCACCGATGTTCGCATTCGCGGCCAGCAGCGTCTGCTCGGCCTGCATCACGTCCGGACGACGTGTCAGCAGATCCGACGGCAACCCGGCCGGCACGTCCGTCAGCAGGTTCTGCGCGTCGAGCGGCATGCCTGCCGGCAGGTCGTCCGGCAGCGGCTCACCGATCAGTTGCACCAGCATGTTCAGTGCCTGCGCACGCGCACGCGCCTGCTGCTGCTGGTTCGACAGCGCCTGCTCGACCACCGTCTGCGCCTGACGCAGCTCGAGCTCGGAGCCCGTGCCGTTGTCGAACTGCAGCTTCGTCAGGTCGCACTGCGCCTGAGCGGACTTCAGCGTGTCCTCCGTGACCTTCAGCAGGTCGTCGGTCGACAGCAGCGTCAGGTATTGATCGGCCACCTGCGACACCAGCGAGATCTCGAATGCCTGCCGTGCATACGACGTCGACAGGTATTGCGCGAGTGCCTGGTCTTTCAGGCTCTGCACGCGGCCGAACAGGTCGAGTTCCCACGACGCGGACAGCCCGACGTTGTAGTTGCGCGAGATCAGCGGCGCATTGGTCGTCGACAAGCCCTGCGGAATGCGCTGGATGCTGCCCGTGCCCGTGCCGTCGAGCGTCGGGAACAGCTCCGCGCGCGTGATCTGGTACTGCGCGCGCGCCGCCTCGATGTTCAGCACCGACACGCGCAGGTCGCGGTTGTTTTTCAGCGCGATCTCGATCAGCCGCTGCAGGCGCGGATCGACGAAGAACTCGCGCCAGCCGATGGCGGTCGCCGCCTGGCCGTTCGCGCTGCGCGCGCCGGCCGCACCCGGCTGCGTCGC
>NZ_LDVA01000255.1:0-24759 GCF_050768715.1 Burkholderia sp. ZZQ-2
CCCGCCTGCCGCCCCGCTCCCGCCTTTCCCGGCCGCCGCATCGCAACCGATGCGGCGGCCGTTTCGTTTCATCGCGCCGAACGACGCCCGGCTTACCGCACCGCCGTCGGCGGCATCGTCGCGCCCGTCTGCCGGCGCCGATACGCGCTGTCGCGCGTCGCGAGCCAGTAGTACAGCGGCGACGTCAGCGCGAGCCCCACGAGCCACGACAGGTCCGCGCCGCCGAGATGCGCGGGAATCGGGCCCGCATACATCGGCGTGTTCATGAACGGGATCTGCACGAGGATGCCGATCGCATACGCGAGCAGCGCCTGCGGGTTGAAGCGGCCGTAGATCCCGCCGTCGGCCATGAAGATCGACTGGATGTCGTACTTGCCCTTGTGGATCACGTAGAAGTCGATCAGGTTGATCGCGGTCCACGGCACCAGCACGACGAGCAGCGCGAGCACGAGATCGACGAGGTTGCCGACGAAGTTCGTCGACGCGCCGATCGCCGCGTAGCAGCACGCGACGAAAATCACGACCGACACCACCGCACGCGCCTTCGCGGTCGGAATCCACCGGTACGCGAACGTCTGCACCGACGTGATGACCGCGAGCACCGCGCCGTACAGGTTCAGCGCGTTGTGGCTGATCACGCTCAGCAGGAACAGCACGAGCATCAGCGGGCCGAGCGGGCCGGTCGCCTGCTTGACCGCATCCATCGTGTCCGCGCCGGCCGGCACCGCGAGCACCGCGACCGCGCCGAAGATGAACGCGAGCGTCGAGCCGATCGTGCAGCCGAGGTAGGTCGCCCAGAACGTCGACGCCACGCCGACGTTCTCCGGCAGATAGCGCGAATAGTCCGACACGTACGGCGCGAACGCGATCTGCCACAACGCCGACAGCGACACCGTCGCGAGCCAGCCCGCGAAGTCGAAGCCGCCGCGCGTCAGGAAATCGTCGGTCGTCACGTGCGAGAGGATCATCCAGAAGCCGACGACGATGCCGATGCCGAGCACCCACGTACCGATCCGGTTCAGGATGTGGATGAACCGGTATCCGACGATCCCGATCAGCCCCGAACCCACCGCGCCGATCACGATGCCGACGGGCACCGGCACCGACGCCGCGATGCCGTGCACCGACTTGCCGGCGAGCACGATGTTCGACGCGAAGAAACCGACGTACATCACGGCCGCGATCACGGTCACGAGCAACGCGCCCCACGAGCCGAACTGCGCGCGGCTCTGGATCATCTGCGGGATGCCCATCTGCGGCCCCTGCGCCGAATGCAGCGCCATCAGCACGCCGCCCACCGCCTGGCCGACGACGATCGCGACGATGCCCCATAGCAGGTTCAGGTGGAACATCTGCACGCCGAGCGCGCCGGTCACGATCGGCAGCGGCGCGATGTTGCCGCCGAACCAGAGCGTGAACAGGTCGCGCACCTTGCCGTGGCGCTCGGCGGGCGGCACGTAGCCGATCGTGTGCTTCTCTATCATCGGGGACGCATTGCGTTCCGCGTTCGTCATGGTGAAGTCTCCTGTCCTGCGCGGCGATGCGCGCGTGCCGTGTCAGCCGGCGCGCGTCGGGGTGCGCGCCTGCAATCGGGTCCGGATACGCGAACGACGACGCACCGCATGCACGCGCGGCGGAGTCGAACGCAGCGAACGAACCGCTCGCGGGGACGGATGACATACCCCGCCGGCGCGTGCGCGGCCGCTTCGTGATCGTGGTGATCTTCGCGATCCAGGTTGGAGACGATGGTGCGCCACGGGTATCGCGACCGGAAAATACTAAAAATATTTCCGGGACATACGAAAAAGCTCTGCAGCGGAAATTCCGGCGCCAAGGCCTTTCAGGTAAGGTGCTACGCACAACCATGGACAGATTGCGCCCGCGGCGGCACGCCGGGGCCGTGCATCAGAGGTGCATGTGGCTCACTACACTTTGCGGCAACTGAAATATTTCGTGACGACGGTGGAATCCGGCAGCGTGGCCGAGGCCTCGCGCCAGCTCTTCATCGCGCAGCCGTCGATCTCCAGCGCGATCAAGGGGCTGGAAGAAAGCTTCGGCGTGAAGCTGTTCATCCGCCATCATGCGCAGGGCGTGTCGCTGACGCCGGGCGGCACGCGCTTCTACCGGAAAGCGCAGGAGCTGCTGCGCATCGCGCACGAATTCGAACAGAACGCGCTCGCCGACAACGACGTGATCACCGGGCAGATCGACATCGGCTGCTTCGAGACGGTCGCGCCGCTCTACCTGCCGCAACTGATCGCGGGCTTTCGCGAGCGCTACCCGGGCGTGAACATCCGGCTGCGCGACGGCGACCAGCAGGAACTCGTGCAGGGCCTGACGTCCGGCACGTTCGATCTCGCGCTCATGTACGACCACGATCTCGACGGCACGATCGAGACCGAACCGCTGATGCCGCCGCAGCAGCCGTACGTGCTGCTGCCGGAGAACCACCGGTTCGCGGGCCAGACGCACGTATCGTTGCGCGACCTCTGCGTCGAGCCGATGATCCTGCTCGACGTGCAGCCGAGCCGCACCTATTTCGTCAGCCTCTTTCACGAACTCGGGCTGACGCCGAACATCGTGTTCGGGTCGCCGTCGATCGAGATGGTGCGCGGGATGGTCGGCCAGGGGTTCGGCTTTTCGCTGCTCGTCACGCGCCCGCATTCCGAATACACGTACGACGGCCAGCGGGTCGTGACGATCGGCCTCAGCGAAACGGTGAGCCCGTCGGGGCTCGTGAGCGCGCGGCTGAAGCGCGGCCAGCTCACGAAGCAGGCGCAGTCGTTCGTCGACTTCTGCCGCGAGCGGCTCGCGCAGATCGTCGCGGAAACGGCGAGATAAGACGCGAAACACGCACGCACCGCGCGAGGCGGCGCGTGCGTGTTTGCAGTGACGGTTTCAGGCGGCCGACGACAGATACGCAGCCAGACGACTCAGCATCGCGTCGCATCCATGCAGCTGGTCTAGCGTGACGAACTCGTCGGGCTTGTGCCCCTGGTCCATGCTGCCGGGCCCGCATACGACTGCCGGAATCCCGGCCTGCCCGAACAGCCCGCCCTCGGTGCCGAATGCGACCGTGCCGAACGCATCGGAACCGCTCAGCATCGCGAGCAGGCGCGCGGCCTCGCTGTCCGGCGCCGTGGCCAGCCCCGGATACGCGCCCAGCGGCTGCAATCGAATGTCGGTATCGGGCTGCACCGCACGCATTCGCGGCAACAGTTCGGATTCCGCATAGTCCTGCAGCTTCCGCGGCACGTCGTGCGCGTCGAAATCCGGCAGCGCACGCACCTCGAAGTCGAACTCGCATTCGGCCGGCACGATGTTCAGCGCGCGGCCGCCCTTGATCAGCCCCGTCTGCACGGTCGAGAACGGCGGATCGAAGCGACCGTCGTGCCGTTCGTGCCGCGCGAGCGCTGCGCCGATCTCGCCGAGCCGGCCGATCAGCTTCGCCGCATAGTCGATCGCGTTGACGCCCGACGGCGCGTACGCCGAATGGCACGCGGCCCCCTTCACGTGGCAGCGCATCGCGAGCTTGCCCTTGTGGCCGAGCACCGGCTTCAGCTCGGTCGGCTCGCCGATCAGGCACAGGCGCGGCCGGTGCGCACGCGCGGCCAGTGCGTCGAGCATCGGCCGCACGCCGAGGCAGCCGACTTCCTCGTCGTACGAGAACGCGAGATGCACGGGCACGCGCAGCGGACGTGCGACGAACGCCGGCACGGCCGCGAGCGCCGACGCGATGAAGCCCTTCATGTCGGCCGTGCCGCGCCCGTACAGGCGGCCGTCGCGCTCGGTCAGCCGGAACGGCTCGACCGTCCACGCCTGCCCGTCGACCGGCACCACGTCGGTATGGCCCGACAGCGCGATGCCGCCGCGATCGCGCGGCCCGATCGTCGCGTACAGGCTCGCCTTCGTCCGTTCCGCGTTGTAGAACAGTTCGCTCTCGACGCCGAAGCCCGCGAGATAGTCGCGGATGAAACCGATCATCTCGAGATTCGAATCGCGGCTGACCGTCGCGAAACCGATCAGCCGCTCGAGCAACGCGCGGCTCGACGTGTCATTCATCGCCCGGCACTCCGTAGCTCGGCGCGGCGGTCGGGTTCAGCGCGCGCGTCTGGTAGTCCTGCATCTGCGGCCGATACGCCCGCCACAGCGCATCGAGCTGCCCGACCGGATCGGCATCGGCCCAGTCGACGCGCAGGTCGACGATCGGCCAGGTCACGTCGCCGGCCACCTTCAGCGCGGCCGAGTGCACCGGCCCCGCCTCGCCGCCGGCAGCCATCGCCGCGTGCATCGCGGCGAGCAGGCGATCGGCGAGCAGGCCGGGCGCCTGTTCGAAGGCGCGCGCCATCGCGTCGATCACGTCCGGCGAAGCCAGCAGGTTGCCGGCCGCCACGCACTGTTCGCCGCGCACCGCGTGATGCGTGCCGAGCGCTTCCTTGCCGGTGAAACACGCCGCCTGCCCCTGCCCGTCGATCACCGTGACCTGCCGGTACTGGCTCCAGCCGTTCGCGCTGAGCGCGCGGTCGAGCGCCGCGGCGGGCGCGAGCTGTTCGTGCTCGATCAGGTCGAGGATCTGCGGGCCGAGCGCCGGCAGCGTGATGTTCTGCGTCGCGACGGCGCCGACGCCCGCGCGCACCCACGGGCAGCGCGCGCCCACCGCGATGCTCGACGAGCTGATCGCGATGCCGAGCTGGCCCGTCTCCGGGCAGCGCCCGACGATGGAGAAAGTCATGTCGCCTCCCGGGCGCGGTTCGGCTGCCAGTTGTCCGGAATCACGGCGATCACGTCGATTTCCATCAGCCACTGCGGCTGGCCGAGCGCGGACACGACGAGCCCCGTCGAGATCGGATACACGCCCTTCAGCCACTTGCCGACTTCCTGGTACACCGGCTCGCGATAACGCGGGTCGATCAGGTAGGTCGTCGTCTTCACGATGTGCGTGAGGTCGCTGCCGGCTTCCTCCAGCAGCTGCCTGACGTTCTTCATCGCCTGCTCGGCCTGCGCGCGCGGGTCGCCGAGGCCGACCAGGTTGCCGTCGAAATCGGTGCCGACCTGGCCGCGCACGTAGACGGTGTTGCCGGCCCGCACGGCCTGGCACAGGTCGTTGTCGAGCGTCTGGTTCGGGTAGGTATCCTTCGTGTTGAACATGCGGATACGGGTGTGGGTCGGTTGGCTCATCGAAATCCTTCAGTCGTCAGGGGGCACGCCGCCGCACCGGGCGCGAACACGATCGCGGTGCGGCAGGCGGGCGGCATGGGGTCGGTCAGTTGACCGCGTCGGCGAGCGGCTGCGCGTCGGCGTGCGACGCGGCGCCGCCCGGCTCCGGGCGCGATGCCGAGCGGCGCTGCGATGCGTCGTGGTATTCGAGGTAGGTGCGCTGCGTCGCGATGTGATCGGCGATGTGCCGCGCGTCGTGCCACACACCCCAGATGAAGCTGGAGCCGCGCCGCGACAGCCACGGCAGCCCGAGGAAATAGATGCCCGGCTCCTTCGACACGCCGCGCTGGTGCCGCGGCTTGCCGTTCGCGTCGAACGCATCGACCTTCAGCCAGCCGTAGTCGACCGCATATCCCGTCGCCCAGACGATCGACGTGACGCCCGCGCCGGCGAGGTCGAGCGCGAGGATCGGGTGCGCGACGCAGTCCGGGTTCGGCAGGATGTGACGGGCGTCGGGTTCGGCCGGCAGGTCGAGGCCGTTGCGGGCCGCATAAGCGTCGGCCGCGTCGAGCAGCGACAGGTAGTTCTCGTCGCCGCGCGCGAGATTGATCGCGAGATCGCGCTCGAACGTCGCCACGCCGCCGCTGAACGACTTCGTCAGCCCGACGAGCGTCACGCCCTGGTTCGCGAGCTTGCGGAAATCGACCGTATGGCCGCCGCGCGCGCCGCTCACCGCGATCGTCACGTGTTCGCGGCCCGGCGTCGCGACTTCCTTGTCCCATTCGCCGAGCACGCCGAGCCACCAGCAGAAGTCGCGGCCGCGATACGCGCGCGGCGGGCGGTCGTGCGGGCCGACCGACAGGTAGACCCGGCGGCCCGCGCGCTGCAGCTCGTCGGCGATCTGCACGCCGGACGAACCCGCGCCGACCACGAGCACCGCGCCGTCCGGGAGCTGGCCCGGGTTGCGGTAGTCGGCGGAATGGAGCTGCACGAGGCGCGCGTCGTCCGGCGCGATCGGCGGAATCACCGGGCGCTGGAACGGCCCCGTCGCGACGACCACGCGGTTCGCCTCGATCGTGCCGTCGGACGTCTCGACGACGAAGCCCGGCTTGCCGGTATTGCGCACGACCCGCTTCACCTCGACGCCAGTGCGGATCGGCGCGTCGAACTTGCGCGCATACGCTTCGAAGTAGTCCGCGACCTGGTCTTTCGACGCGAACGCGTCGGGGTCGAGGCCGTCGAATTCGAGCCCCGGGAAGCGGTCGTGCCACGCGGGGCCGTTCGCGACCAGCGAATCCCAGCGCCCCGTGCGCCAGCGTTCGGCGATGCGGCTGCGCTCCAGCACGAGATGCGGCACGCCCAGCTTGCCCAGGTGCTCGCTCATGGCCACGCCGGCCTGACCGGCGCCGACGACGAGCGTATCGATTGAGGTTGTTTCGACTGCCACGGCTGTCTCCTTCTGAAGTGCGGCTCGGCGCGACGCGCGTGCTGTCGCTCAAGCTGGAATGGAGACATTCTGCTGACACGCCGCTTGCGGCGAAATGATGATTTTTGTTGGTGTTGATGAGCAAAAAGCTGGGGGGCGCGCGGGCGGCCAGCGGCACGGGACGACGCGCCCGTGTTGCACCGGCGCCCGCCCGGACGGCGGGCGCCGGCTTCAACCGGTCGCGCCGGCTACGCGTTCGTCCATGGGCCGGCGCCCTGCCGATACTGGATCACGCCGCCGTTGATCCGCACCCGCAGGTTGCCGTCCGGCAACTGCACCCAGTTCTGCATGTCGAGGCTCAGCATCAGCGCGGCGAAGAAATCCCGCAGTTGTTGCGACTCGCTGGCCTGCCAGAGATCGATGCGCCCGAGGCAGGTACGCAGGTCGCCGCTCTGCTGCATGATCGTCTCGACCTGCCCGGCCACGTTCGCCGACGGGTCGTACACCTTCGTACCGTCGTCGCTGACGATCGACAGATGGATCGCGCGCACCGACGCCGGCTGGCCCGGCGTCTGCTCGACGAGCGCGATGCAGCTCGTCATCGCGCCGAAATCGATTTCCGTCGCATCTCCCCAGATGCGCTCGCCAACCGCCAGCGGCGCGGGACCTTGTACGTTCTGAATGTCGTAGGGCATGGGTTCCTCACTTGACTCGATGGGACTGCCGGTGGCGGGAACGACGCGTGTCCGGGAAAGCGGACACGCGTCGTTCCCGCCGCTCACATCCCGCGGCGGGCCTGACGGCCCGGCGGGTCGTGTCGATTGATTCCTGGTCGCCGCGCGCGGTCGCGCGCTACGCACCCTTCTTGTCCAGCAGCGCCTGATACCGCTGCAGGCTCTCGTCGATCTTGTCGAGCGCGACGCTCGCGGCCTCGCCTTCGATCGCCTCCGCGGCACCCGCGACGACCGCCGCCGTCGCGACGAACAGGTCGGTCAACAGCAGGCCCACCGCATCCATCGCCATCCCGCGTACGTTCTCGTCGATGGTCTTCTGCGCCAGATCCTTCATCAGCACGCTCTTGCCCGCGATCGCCAGCGACGTCGACGCCTCGAAGTAGTTGGCCGCCGCCTGCGCGACCATCCCGCCCGCCTGCGTGATCATCATGTTCGGGCCGACGGCGATCTGCGTCGTCGCGTAGGACGCCGCCTCCGCGTTGATCGCCTGCACGGTCTGCAGCGCCGAACCGCCGCCCCCGGCCGGATCGGCGACCTGGTTCGGCGCCCTCAACGCATCGGTGAGCCTGCGCAGCCGGTTGACCGGCCATGCGCGCGCGCCTGCTTTCGGCGTCGCGACGGGCGGCGCGACGTCGGCGGGCGTCGTTGCGCCTGCTGCCGCGGACGCGCCATCGTGCGGCGCCTGCGGCGCACCGTCGCCGCGCCCGCCCAAAAGGCCTTTCATGTTCATGGTTCAGGTATCCCGAGAGTCGACTAATGCGTGGAACCCGTCTGCGGCCCGGCCGCCGGCGCTTGCGCCGCGCCGCCCGCTGGCGGCTTCGGCGACGCTTCGACGGACAGGATCATGGCCACCGCCTTCGACACGACGGCGTTCGAAATCTGGTTCAGCGCCGCCTGCTGCTGCGTCATGTTCTGCGCCGAGATGCCGACGGCCTGGCTGAACATCTGGTAAAGCATGCCCAGCGCCTGGGCCGGGGATCCCGCGACGACGTTGACATTGGTCTGCGTCAGCGCGTCGGTAACCTGCTCATTGACTTTGTCTGCCACGAGGCCTCCTCGGATCTCGGCTCCGGCATGCGATTGAAGGAACGGCAAGCCATCGACGCCGCGCATGCCGTTAGGAACGCTGCATGCCCGCGTTCGTGAACGCGCTCACGCGAGTTCCTCGCGCAATTTCCTGCGCAGCAGCTCGACACGCTTCCTGGCCAGCGGCTCGTTGATCCCGAGCGTCGCCGCGATGTGCAGATAGGGCCGGTCCTCCTCGAACTTCAGCGTGAACAGCATCTGCTGCTGCGAGGAGAGCGTGGACAGCACCTGCTCGAGACGCAGCAGCTGTTGCCGGAGCAGCAGTTGCTGCTCCACCGACGGCGCGTGGCCGGCCAGCTCGACGGTGTGATCGTCGTCCCAGCCCGGGTCGAATTCGAGCATGCCGCTTTCGCGCACACGGCGGCGCGCGCCGTCGAGGAACGCGTGGTTCAGCGCCAGAAAGAGAAAGCCGGCCAGGTTCCGGACGCGTTCGGGCGAACGTTGCAGGTAGATGTGGACCTTGAGCGCGGTATCGGAGAGCAGTTCGTCGGCACGGTGGATATCGCCCTTGCACAACAGGCGCGCGCGGCGCCGCAATTTCCCCTGCATTTCCCGCCACGTGTGATCGAGCTGCTGCGCCGGCGACTCAGGCGTCGAAACAGCGTGCTGGTTCGAGGTTGTCATCCCGTGCCTTCCTTTTTTTATGGAAAACACAGAATCGATTCGACGCCGGGAATGGCGCTGTTACCCGCGTAACACCGTTTTAAAGATAATCGCTTCGTGTAAATTTTCTTGATTATTGTGAACGGAAACTTTAATTCCCCTGCATATCCTCATCCGTCGTTTCGGGCGCGCCGCCGAGCGTAACCAATGGCATTTCGATGAAAAATGGCGACTGCCGCCGCGACGTGATTACGCCGGCACGCTGCTGTCGATGTCGGTCGACCAAAGGTCCCTGGCGCCGAAGCAAAACCGTATCGGGATCGCTTTCCCATTATCTGGTTATTTTCATCATTCATTTTTCACGCAATGCCAAAGGCAGCGTTTTTCGCTAGGTGGCCGCATCGTCAAACAACCTTGCACGGAAAACATGCCTGCCCTCGTCAACGGTCGAACGCTGTGCAATATCCCGATACTCGCCGATCTTCCGGAAAGCCTGCTCGCTCACATCGAGCGGCATCTCGCGCCCTGGCCCGAACACGGTAACCGCCTGTTGTTCTTCAAGGGCGATCCGGGCGATTTCGTCGCCTTCGTGCACTGCGGCCGCGTGTACAAGACGCTGCACGAACCCGGCGGACGCGAACTCATTCTCGGCCACTCGTTGCCGGGCGAACTCATCGGCGAAAACACGCTGGTTCGCGCCCACCGGCGCAGCTTCACCGCGCAGTTGAGCCCCGACTGCCGCGTGTCGCTGCTGCATCGCCAGTACTTCGCGCCGCTGCTGGCCAACGCGGATTTCATGGAGCGCATCCACGAGCAGCTGTGCCGGCACGTGCACCAGCTGAGCGACTTCGTCGAATCGACGTGCCTGTACCGGCTCGAAGCCAGGCTCGCGCGCCATCTGCTGAACCGCATGCAAGGGAACGATCTCGAGGTGCGACTGCCGGAGAGCCAGAGCATCCTCGCCGCGATGCTCAACGTCAGCCGGCCGCGACTGAACAGCAGCCTGCAGAAGATGCAGCGCGACGGCCTGATCCGGCTTCACGCGCACGGCGTGACGATCGAGAAGCCGGAGCAGCTGCGGACCATCGTCAACGCCAATTGACGCGCCAGGCGCGTGCGCCGCGACGCCGCGGCGGCAGGAGGTCGCGCGCGCCGGGTTGCGCGGCGCGCGGTGAAGATCAGCCGCGCCAGTGGCCGATGGCGTTCATCAACTGCGCGACGGCGGTCAGTTGAGACGCAAAGTTGTCGTTCGCGGAGCGCGCCGCGGCGGCCACCGCCACCGGCGAGCCGGCGTAGAGCTGCATGATGCCGACGGTCGTGGCGGCGAGGTTGGACATCGCCTGGTTCGCCTGCATCTGCACCGCGTTGTGAAGCAGGATCGCGGACGCATGGCTGTTCGACTGCATGAGCGTGCCCAAGGCCACAGCGGGCGCTTCGCCCACCACCTTGACGTTGGCTTGCGTGACCGCATCGGTCACCGCGGCGGAAACCTGTTCCGGCATGTCGTTGCTCCTGGTTTGCCCGCCCGCTGCGATGCAGTCACGGCGAACGCATGAATGGGTCGGCCGGCGACGTGCGCCGGCCGATAGCATCGGTGCGCGCGAGCGCTCGCCGTCGCGAGCGTCGGGACGACGACAGGCGCCGGGCGACAGCCACGGGAATCAAGGCCGCCGCCCGGCGTCGACGCCGGGTTACGCGTCAGGCCAGCGCCTTGCCGAGCGCGAGCACATCGGCCAGCACGGACAGCACGCCGTTCGAGCCGATTTCCGTCGCGGCGGCGCCGGCGCTCGCCGGCCCGAGCGTGTAGAGCTGCATCGTGCCCACGTTCGTCGAGGTCGGCAGCTGTACCGCGGCCTGCGACTGCTGCTGCACGGCGTTCTCGAACAGCACGCTGAGCGAATGGCTCTGGGCCTGGTACAGCGAGCCCGTTGCCATCGCCGGCGCTTCACCCACCACCTTGACGTTGGTCTGCGTGACGGCGTCGGTGATCGCGGCATTGACCGCGCACGTCTTGCAGTTGCAGGGGTCTTTCGGATCCTTCGAATCCGTCGGGGCGCTTGTATCATTTGCCATCGAATTTCTCCTGGTTTGCGAACGGGCGCCGCATCGAATCGGCTCTACCCGTCCTGTCGTTTGCTCCGGAACACCGCGCGGCACCGCTGTTCAGGCGCCGGCGGACGTGCTGCGGATCGGCGGTGCTGCGGTGCTGCGGCGGTATCGGCGGCCCGAGCCGCTTGCGCCGCCGCTCGCCCGCGGCGCGACGACCGCGCGTTACGGGCGCATCGCCTTCCCGATCGCGATCACGTCGGCCAGAATGGAAATGATCCCGTTCGCGCCGATTTCCGTGGCGGCCGCCCCCGCGCTTTCCGGCCCGATCGTGTAGAGCTGCATCGTCCCCACGTTCGTCGACGTCTGCGACTGGATCGCGGCCTGCGACTGCTGCTGCACCGCGTTCTCGAACAGGATGCTGAGCGAATGGCTCTGGGCCTGGTACAGCGAGCCCATCGCCATCGCCGGCGCCTCGGCGACCACCTTGACGTTGACCTGCGTGACGGCATCGGTAATCGCGGGATTGACCTGGCACACCTGACACGTATCACCCATTTTTTGCTCCTTGATTCACGTAGTTGAGAGGTCGCACATCGGGGGCCGGCCGGTCTCGCGTCCAGCCGCCGGACTTCAGCCGCTCGACTTCAACCGCATGCCCGGTGTGCTACTCCATGGACGCTGGCCCGGGGGTATCGTGAACAGAAGCGGCGGCGGTGGCGGCAGCGGCCGGTTCGTGCAGGTCGGCCGGACGGGCGCCGATGCGTTGCAGCCGCTCGTCGATCGCGTCGAGCCGCACGGCGAGCCGTTCGGCGAGCGAATCGACGTAGTGCCGGAAGCAGGCGTCGATTTCCTGCCGGATGAGGCCGGTCAGCTGTTCACCGATCACCGCCAGCGCCTCGCGGGTGCTGTCCTGGATGTCGGCCGCGCCGGATGCCGGTGCGTCGTCCGGCGGCTCGTGCGCGTCGAGTACGTCGGACACCTTCTGCTGTTCCGACGCCAGCATGCCGAGGGTCGTCTCGTTCTGCGCGTCGATCGTCTGCAGGATGCCGCGCATCTTCTCGTACGCCTTCTGCTGGTTGAGCTGCAGAAAATGCTTGACCTGCTCGCGCGCCTCCTGCCGGGTTTTCAAGCGCGGCAATGGCGGGGGCGCGGCGCTCGCCTGCGTGGCCGCGCCGGCCGCCGGGGCCGGCTGGGCCGCGTGACGACCCGGCAGCCGCTCGAGCAGCGCCCGTTCTTCAGCCGGCTCGAGGGGCCGTCCCAATCGTTTCTCCGCGAACTGCCGCAGCAACGGGTCGAGTGCGTCGTCGCTCATGGCTCACACCTCCTCGAGGTCGGCCCGCGTCGCCGGTGCGTGCGGTTCGGGTACGGATGGACGCGGCGCAGGGGCGCCAGCGCCGGCGTACTGCAATGGATATCGCATGGTGTTCTCCGGGAAATGGACAGGCGGCAGCCCCGCCGGAAATTTCGGCAGGACCGCTGCAGGGACGAACCGTGCGACGGGTCTGTGAAATCGGTTGTCGCCGTGCGTCGCGCCTACGCCGGCGGGCAATGCGCAGGCAAGCAGCGCCCTCGCGCATGCCGGCCGATACCGTTGCGCCCCGTTCGCCCGCTGCCCGGTGCGTGGTCTCTTTTATTGAAATCGACCTACGCCGCGATCATGTTCCGCCGAATTCGATCTCCAACCTGTTTTTGCGATCCTAAGTAATCTGGCCGTTCTTGTTTCGCAAGCGGCCTATCAACGATTCCTCTGCGAGGGCGGCTCGATCGCTCAGGGCGTAGAACGCCAGCATGCTGACGAGCATCGCAAAGGCCACGCCGCTCGTATCCCAACGCAGCCCCACGCTGAACGCGATTGCCCTGATCGCGGTCATGCCGAGTGCCATGACGAGCAACATCCCCGCGAATTCGAGCGCGACCCGCACCGGCGCCCGGACGAGCACGCGTACCGGGCCGCGTCGATGCCCGTCCTTGCGGTCGGCCTCGCGCCGAATCAACAGCGCCAGCATGGCCAGCATCGACATCGGAAACCACTGGAGATGGAGCACGAGCATGTTCCACATGGCACCGGTATCGAGCGTGCCGCCGCAGATGTCGAGAATGGCCTCGAGGGGCGCCCGCATCGCATCGAGCGTCAATCCCGCGCAGATGGCGGCCATGCACCAGAGCATCGACCGGCGCGCGCACCTGCCCGGCGATCCGCCTCTCGTCGAGTACCCCGCCAAGCCGCAGGCAAACGCACCGATGCCGTTCCATATCCAGCTGGAAGGGGCACCATGCAGCCGCGTCGGCAGGTCGCACGCCAGGTAGCCGAGGATCGCGAACGCCAGCGCGCCGCGCACGCGATCTGGCATCGGGAGCATGGCCGTTCGCGCAGCCCCGGCCTCCACGCATGCGCGGATCGCGCCCGTCATCGTCGCCGGACGCCTGGCCGGGCCGGCCGGCGGAGCACTCGGGGCAGTCATGGCCGTTCAGGCGGGATCTCTCATGACCGCGTACCACGAGCACACCACCCCGGCCGGCGCGACGCCGCCGTTGCCGCTCGCATGCGGAACCGTCCGGACGATCGAACCGGTCAGCGCCGGACGCTGGTTGATGCCGTTGGGCCAGGGCGCGCTCACGTACCCGACATAGTCGTAGACCCACTCCTCGCCGCTGACCACGCCGCGCCCCTGGAAGCGGACGGTGCCGGGATTCCCGTAGCTGATCCAGCCGTTGAGCTGCAGCTCCCATCCCGGGCCGAAAATGCGCCCCTTGAAAATGCCCGCCGGTGCCTGCGCGATCTCGATCGTGCCGAGGCCGAATTCCAGGTCGTTGAATGCGGTGGCCGGGTCGGGATCGTTCAGGAAACTGCGATAGGTCCACTGGCCCACCAGGCTGCCGGTTTCGGGTGTGTAGCTCATGCGCGCGCCTCCCCTTCATGTCCATGTCGTCGAAATACCGAAGTGAACCGGCGCCACGCGATGGCGCCGGTTCGTCACGCGCCGTCGTTACCGGACCTCGAGCCGGAACAGTTTCGGCGCGGCCTGCGGAGCCGCACCGGCGACGGCTTGCGAAACGGGCGGCGAAGCCGGTTGTGTCTGCAGGCGTACGCCTTCGCGCGTATGGATCTCGACGTCGTACTGGGCCCCCTCCACCGCACTCACCGAGAACTGGTCCAGCGGAAAGAACGCCTTCACTTCGAGGTGCGTCTGGCAGTTCGCGCAGTACTGCACGCTCCAGCGGCTCAGCACGGCCTCCGTGCCGAGCAGGTGCCGCTCGCCGTCCACGTTGACGTACGCGGAGACCAGGAACGATCCCGCGATCGGCGCACGATTCAGCCCGGACACACGCACGACCTTGCTGCTGTTGCCGGCCGGCACGGTCGTCGCCGCCAGCGAGAGCTTCGGCAGGTCTTCCAGCGAACCGGGGCCGTACGTGTAGCCGAGCTGCTCCTCGATGTTGATGCAGTCGAGCGACGTATAGGCGCGCTCCTTGCCGTTCTCGCTCTTCTTGAACGGATCGAGCGGCGACGAGAGCGTGAGCCACGAGTTGGGCACCGTGCCCGGCGTCGGCCCCTGCGCGTCGACCGAGTTGGTGCCCGGATACTCGGCGATGACGTCGAGATGCTGCGTGAAGCCATGCCGCTTCTGCCACAGCCAGAACACGCGATCGATGAAGCAGTGATGGAAATAGAAGATCGGGTCGAGGCCCGCCGTGTCGTTTTCGCCCATGTCGCCGTTGGCGCCCGGAATCGGCGAGAGGTCGCCCTTGTTCGGGCCGTGCGGCACGTCGAACCCGCCGACCGCCAGGTGAATCTTGTTGTGCGGCGACTCGAGCGGGACGACGGGAATCGCGCCTTCCGGCAGATTCTCGTTCCACTGAGCCGCGGACGTCGTGTTGGAAAACACCGTGTAGTTCGGCGCGTCCAGGCACTGCTCGAACTTGCGCTTCACGTTGGTCGGCACCACCTTGCCCTTGACGACGATGTAGGACGTGAGCCAGTCCACGATGTTCCGGTTCAGCAATACCACGTTCTCCTTGGCATCCTTGAACTTGGCGTTGTGCTTCTCGGTCGCGGCCCGGTCCTTGTCGGTACCCACGAGCCCCGACAGCGGGTAGCGAACCGTGACGTAAGGCAGCGGCTTGCTGTAGTTCGGATCGTCGCCGTTGATGTTGTCGGTGATCGCCCGGTTGAACGTGAAGGAGGCCAGCGGATTCGGAATCTTTTCGCCGTCGAGCTCGAAATCCGGGTCGGTCAGGGCCCACGGGATGCCTTTCGTCAGCGACTCTTCGCTGGTTTCGTCCCAGAACGGCAGCATCACCTGCTCGCAACCGGGGATGCTCTGCAGCGCCTGTTCCAGCCGCAGCAGGTACGCACGGTGCCAGGTGGGGAACAGCACGTTTCCGTGGTTGCAATAGCCGCCCCAGTAAGACGCCGAGCCCCAGCCGGCGCCGCGGAACGGCTCGCCGTGGAAGCCGCCGATCATGAAGAACGAGTTCGGATCGTCGGGCGGCAATGCCTTGATGCCTTTCCACGCGCGCATCAGGTCTTCCAGCGGCTTTTTGTTGCCTTTCAGATATTCGACTTGCAACGATTCGATCGACGGACGAACTCTGACTCCAGATGCGTTATTCATGATATATCCAGCCTCCTTCGTGGGTAGCATTAGGGCTTGGCCGCCAGGTTTTGAACGTAAGCAGGTAGTTAATAAAGCATTTAAACTCGCGCTCAATCGAATTCGTTTTATTCAAATATCGCGTGTCATTTTGAAAGCATTAATCGGCGGGCCATGGGCGGGCCCGCGTGGCCACCTGATCGCCTCCATGGGCGCGGACACGCGCAACAGGCGTAGCACGCCCGCTGGAAAAGGGGCTGCGCCTTCAGATCGTAGGGATGCCGTGGTGAGTCGATGCCACTTCGTCAGGCACCAATACCCGACGAAGTGACTGTGATACCCCGATAGCGTTTTATCCTGATTTGGTATGAGTAAATAAAGCAGATGGAATTGGTTTTAGCAAGGTCAAGGCGACCTGGAATCTCAAAAAAATCCGGAGACGAAAATGATGATTGGCCCGTTTAATTTTCTTAAATAATCACACCCATTTACGACGCGAGAGTAAAAAACAGGCTCGGGATAATCACGGGAGCGCGACGATGTTGGCGAATGCAATCGACCGAAAGAAACCTTACGGTTGTCAGTTGCCACGTATGCGGCTGAAAGCCCGTGGAGAACGGGCAAGGTTGCATCGCGGCATCTGGACGACGCTATCCCGAGCCGGTAGCGTCACGGCCATTCGACGCGCCCCCTGCGGCCCTGTCCCCGACAATTCTTGACTGTGTCCGCGCCGCCGAACTGGTAGGATGCCGGTCGCCTCGGCATGGATGGCAGCCAAAGGGCGTTCAACCGTCCCTTTTTATGCCCGCCAGCGGCCTACCCCGCCGTCCCGCCCGGGCGACACGGTGCCCGGCCGCACCCAGCCCCCGTCGAACCCCGCAACACCCCGGCGTCGCCTCACCCGACCCGTTGCAGCAACCGTTGGAGTGGCGCCTCGCGCGCCAGCAAGCATGAAGAACTCGAAGCCGCCCACCCGCCTCCCGCGCGAGAAAGACCGTACGCCGCTGGTACGCGCCGGCGCGCTGCTGCTGATGGCCGGCCTGCTGTACCTGCTGTGGCCGTCGGCCGAAACCGCCTACCTTGCGATGGAGTCCGTCATCCGCTGACGCGGCACGTCCGTCCCCGCTCTACGCTATACTCGCGCAATGGAAACCCAACCCGCCTCGCCGAACGTGCATTGCTGGTGGCGCGCCTGACCTAGGCGGCCCGTTTCCTTTTGCATGTCCCAAACGTGATGCCGCCAGCCATGGCGGCATTTGCGTTTCTGCGCAGACGACATGGCTGGCGGCTTCGATAACCCGGAGCAACGACCAACATGACCCACCCGACCCGACCGACCATCCTCACTGGCGACCGCACGACCGGCCCGCTGCACCTCGGCCACTACATCGGCTCGCTGCGCGCGCGCGTGCAGATGCAGCACGAAGCGAAGCAGTTCCTGCTGCTCGCCGACACGCAGGCGCTGACCGACAACATGGGCCGCCGCCAGCGCGTCACCGAGAACGTGATCGAAGTCGCGCTCGACTATCTCGCCGTCGGCATCGATCCGACGATCTCGACGATCGTCGTGCAGTCGCAGGTGCCCGAGCTCGCCGAGCTGTCGCAATACCTGCTCAACCTCGTCACGGTCGCGCGCCTCGAACGCAACCCGACCATCAAGGAAGAGATCCGCCTGCGCGGTTTCGAGCGCGACATCCCGGCCGGCTTCCTGACCTACCCGGTGAGCCAGGCGGCCGACATCACCGCGTTCAAGGCGACGCACGTGCCGGTCGGCGACGACCAGCTGCCGATGATCGAGCAGACCAACGAACTCGTGCGCCGCTTCAACGCGACGGTCGAGCAGCCCGTGCTGGTCGAATGCGAGGCTGTGCTGTCCGCGGTCACGCGGCTGCCGGGGATCGACGGCAAGGCGAAAATGAGCAAGTCGCTCGGCAACGCGATCACGCTCGGCTCGACGCCGGACGAGATCACGCAGGCCGTGAAGGACATGTACACGGACCCGAACCACCTGCGCGTGAGCGATCCCGGCCAGGTCGAGGGCAACGTCGTGTTCACGTTCCTCGATGCGTTCGAGCCCGACGTGCAGAAGGTCGACGAGTTGAAGGCGCACTACCGCCGCGGCGGGCTCGGCGACAGCGTCGTCAAGCGCGTGCTGAACGAGCGGCTGCAGGCGCTGATCGAGCCGATCCGCGCGCGCCGCCGCGAATTCGAGGCCGACAAGGCCGAGGTGATGGCGATCCTGAAGCGCGGCACGATGCACGCGCGGGACGTGGCCGGCGCGACGCTCGCGGAGGTGAAGGGGGCGATGGGGTTGAACTACTTCGATTGAGCGGTGCAGGCAGCGCGTGCGTAAACGCGCGCCGCGCGCCGGACAGTATCGGGCCGGCGCGCGGCGATCACCGCATCAGGTGCGCGTGCGTGCGTCGCTGCCACCGCCTCTCGTCACGATGCGTGCGCCGGCACGGACGCGTGGCACACCGCCTCTACCCGGTTGCCGGCCGGGTCGACGAGAAACGCCCCGTAGTAGTCGCCGTGATAATGCGGCCGCAAGCCGGGCTCACCGTCGGACTGCCCGCCCGTCGCGAGGCCGGCCTCGAAAAACGCATCCACCTGCGCGCGGCTCGCGGCCTTGAAGCACCAGTGCCGCTTGCTCACGCCGATTTCGGCGGGATCCAGGTAGATCGCGAGAAAGGTCGATGCGGTGTCGTTCGCATTGCAGCGTTCGCCGTAGCCGAGTGCGGTGCCCCGGTCATAGACCCGGGCCGCGCCCAGCGCGGCCATGATGGCATCGTAGAACGGGCGCGCCAGTTCGATATCCGGCACGCTGATTGACACGTGATCAAGCAGTTGCATTGCATCTACTCCGTTGAAGGGCACACGAGTCTACATGAGCGCGACAATTCGCGCCGAAGCCACGCTGCCGCTCGTGGGCAATACCTGCACACCCGACACTGTCACACGCGATGTCGTTCATGGCGGTAGCGGGCCGTCCCTTGGTCCACTCCGCCGATGCCGCGCCCGCGCAACCCGCTATCGTTTCGCATGCGATCCACGGACGACGTTCTTCCGACTACATGCGTGGAGCACTTCGAGGTCGGCGGCCCGGTTTCTTGATAGGCTTCATTTCGGCTGCTCTCCTGTCCGGGAGCCTGGTCCTGGAAACTCGATCCGCACGGATTCCCGCAGGAACCGCCGCCTTCAACCTGCAACTACTTTCGGAACTCCGCCCAATGTCGGCCGACGAATCGATACACGCGTACCCGGGGGAAGCATCCACTTTCAATTGTGCGTGTTGTGGTAGCGAGACGAGGAGAATCACGGGCGAACTGCATCAAGGCGATTCAGTTGTTGGTGTCTACTTCGTCCAATGGGCAACCGGAAGGCCGGACCATCCGCCGATCATTGACCTCGTGTTGGGCGACTGGGGGCAAGCGCCGGGCCTGCCGACCGCGTTCTGGTTTCATTGATCTATATTCCGCGCGAGGGAGGCGGTCCTGTCTCCGTCGCGAACGCCGCGGAACGGGGTGTCGATATTTCCGGCTTGTTTGAATTCGCGCTTGCCCGGGAGCAGGTCATCGGTACGCCGCTGGCCCCGTTGGTGTTTCAGATGATCGATGCGCTCTGGATCACCGAGCCACGAATCGCAGACGTCAAGGCACTGGACAACGTCGTGTAGATCAACCTCGAGAGGCGCGGCGTCACTTCATCTGCATCAGTTGAATCAGGTTCCCGCAGGTATCGTCGACGACCGCGACGCGCACGGGCCCCGCGTCCATCGGCTCCAGCGTGAAGCGGACGTCGAGATCCCTGAGCCGCGCGAATTCCGCATCGAGATCGTCGACCTGGAACGATGCCGCCGGAATGCCGTCCTCGTACAGCGCCTGCTTGTAAGGCCCGACCGCGCGATGGTTGCTCGGCTCGAGCAGCAGCTCGGTGCCGTCCGGCTGGTCTTTCGACACCACGGTCAGCCAGCGGTACTCGCCCACGGGCACGTTGTTTTTCAGCTTGAACCCGAGCTTGTCGGTATAGAACGTCAACGCCTTGTCCTGGTCGTCGACAAAAATACTCGTCACGTAGATTCGCATTTCAACCTCTCCTGAAATAGCAGCCGTCGCCGCCGCTATTCTTCGTCGAAATCGATGACAAACGCATAACCGCCGTCGATCAGCTGGCGCAGGTAGCCGTCGAAGTCGTCGGCGATCACCGCATAGCTGTCGGGATCGTGCAGGAAGCGCACGACCTGCCCGACCTTGCCGCCCGCCGCCGGCTCGAAGTCGATGTAGAGCTGCGACGTGCCGCCGTTGTTCATGCAATGCGAGAAGCACAGCCGCCGGCCCATCGGCAGCGCGATGTCGATGCGTGGATCGACGAGTTCGCCGTCGTCGTTCGCGTCGTCGCCGTAGATCTCGGCGATGCTGTCGCGGTACTTCGCCCCTTCCTCGAGCATCTGCGCGGCCGACAGCAGGTAATACGGGTATTCGTAGACGTCGGAGCCCAGCACCAGCACGTTGACCGTCGTGCCGCCGTAGTCGCGCCAGTAGGTGCCGTCGAGCGCGCCGAGCAGTTCGAGCAGGCTGGCCGGGCACTGCGGATACGCGGCACGCAGCGCGTCGAGCTGCGCGGGCGTCGCGCCCGTGGCGGCGGCGAGCGCCGCGTTGTCGGTGTCGGGCAGCACGGCACGCAGGCCGGCGAGATAGGTGTCGACGAGGGTCATCGCGTCAGATCCGAAGAACAGGCCAGCGCCATTCTAGCGCCCGACGCGACCCGCCCCTTCAGCTTCTTCCGCGCACCCGCCTACGTGATCTGGTAAGTCGACGCCGGCACGAATTCCTCCGGCAGCGGGCGATCGCCCAGTTCGAGCACCGACCGTTCGATCGTGCGCGCCATCGCATCGAGCGCCAGCGCGTTCGGCGCGAGGCCGAACGGCTCGGCCACCTCGTTCGCGATCGCCTCGAGTGCGATCAGCGTGTACGCGATGAACACGCAGATCAGCGGCGTGAAGAACTCCGTCGAATCGACGAGACCGAACGGCAGCAGCACGCAATACGCATACACGGTGCGATGCAGCAGCACGCTGTACGAGAACGGGATCGGCGTGGACAGGATGCGCTCGCAACCGCCGACCGATTTGCCGAGCTCGTCGAGTTGCGCCTCGAACATCCAGCAGGTCGCGTCGCTGCCGGGCGCGCGGCCCAGCGCGCGGACGATGCTGCCGCGCAGCTCGTCGAGGATCGCCACGGGCTTGAAACACTTGCCCGCGAGCGCGGCGGTGCGCTCCGCGCCGAGGATCCGCTGCAGGTCTTGCGTCGGATCGGTATGGCGAAGCTGATGCTTCAGCGCATAGGTGAACGCGATCAGCAGGTCGGCAAGCCGGTTGCGCTCGGCGTCGCCGACGCTGTCGGGCAGGTAGCGATTCAGTTGCGACGTCAGCGCGCGCGCCGCGATCAGCAGGTTGCCCCACAGATGCCGCGCCTCCTTGAACCGCTCGAAGCTCGCGTTGTTGCGAAACGCGAGGAAGATCGCGAGCGCCAGCCCGAACAGCGTGAACGGCGCCGTATTGAGGGGAATCTTCTCGCCGAAGATGCGCCCGTTCGTGAAGACCGCCAGCGTGCTGACGATCGCCATGAACACGAGCTGCGGAATGATCGATTGCAGCACGGAGCCGTTCCAGACGAACAGCATCCTGAGCCAGTTTTGTCGTGGTCGGACGATCATGGTGTTTTCTCGACTGCCAGGGAAATACGCGATACGGCACGCCGGCGCCCGATGCGCAGCGGCCCGCGCGTGGCGGGCCGCTGTCGGGTGGATGCCGGGCCGGGCGCCGTGCTGCGCGAGATGATACGCCCGCGCGCGCCGCGCCCGTCACATCATGCGGCGCTCAGTGATAACCGACGTCGCCCTCGCGCACCTTGCCGCGGAACACGCGGTACTGCATCGCGTTGTACACGAGGATGATCGGCAGCACGATCACGGTGCCGATCAGCGCGAACTTCTGGCTCGAATGGCTCGACGATGCATCCCAGATCGACAGCGACGGCGGCACGATGTTCGGCCAGATGCTGATCACGAGCCCCGTGTAGCCGAGGAACACGAGCGCGAGCGTCAGCAGGAACGGCGTGGCCTCGTGCGTGCGCTTCACCGAGTGGAAGATGCCCCACACGCACGCGACGACGAGGATCGGCACCGGCAGGAACCAGCCGAGATTGCCGCTGCCGAACCAGCGGTGCGCGACGGCCGGCAGCCCGATCACGGTCCACAGGCTGACCACGCCCATAACGGCGAGCAGCACGCCCGCGAGCGGCTTCATCAGCAGCCGCATCTTGCGCTGCAGCTCGCCGTCGACCTTCAGGATCAGCCAGCCGCAGCCGAGCGTCGCATACGTGACGAGCACGCCGATCCCGCACATCAGGCTGAACGGCGACAGCCAGTCGAACGGCCCGCCCGCGAACTGGTTGTTCACGATCTTGATCCCCTGCAGCAGCGAACCGAGCACGATCCCCTGGCAGAACGCCGCGAGCGCGGAGCCGCCGATGAACGCCAGATCCCACATGTGTTGCGTGCGGGTGGCCTTCGCGCGCAGCTCGAACGCCGCGCCGCGAAAGATCAGCCCGACCAGCATCAGGACCAGCGGCAGGTAGTTCGCAGGCAGCAGCGTCGAATAGACGACCGGGAACGCGCCGTAGAGCCCCGCGCCGCCGAGCACCAGGAACGTCTCGTTGCCGTCCCACACCGGCGCGACGGTGTCGAGCATCACCTGGCGCTCGGCCTTCGCATCGAAGAACGGAAACAGCAGGCCGATGCCGAGATCGAAGCCGTCCAGCATCACGTAGATGAATACACCAAGGCCGATGATCGCGGCCCACACGACAGGAAGATCGATTTGCATGGCTTACTCCGCTTCGGTCACGTTCAGCGGCGTGGACAGCGCGCTCTTGCGCAGCCCCGGATGCCGGTGCAGCTCGATATACCCGGCCTGGGCAGCCGGCCCGCGCTTCATCAGTTTCAGCATGTAGTAGACACCCGTTCCGAACACCAGGAAATACACGACCACGAAGATCAGGAGCGACACGCCGACCTGCTGCGCGCTGAGCGGCGCGACGGAATCGACGGTGCGCAGCACGCCGTACACGGTCCACGGCTGCCGCCCGACCTCGGTCGTGATCCAGCCGGCCAGCAGCGCGACGATGCCCGACGGCCCCATCGCCACCACGAACCACTGGAACCAGCGCGTTTCATAAAGGCGCCCGCCCTTTCTCAACAGCAACCCGAGCAGCGCGGTGAGCAGCATCAGCATCCCGAGGCCGGCCATGATCCGGAACGTCCAGAAGATGATCGGCGAATACGGGCGGTCCTGCGGCGGGAATTCCTTCAGCCCGCGAATCTCGCCGTCCCAGCTGTGGGTGAGGATTAGGCTGCCGAGGTGCGGCACCTGGATCGCATAGCGCGTGGTTTCGGCCTGCATGTCGGGCAGCCCGACGAGGTTCAGCGCGGTGCCGCCCTTCTCGGTTTCCCACAGCCCCTCGATCGCCGCGATCTTCGCCGGCTGGTATTCGCGCGTGTTCAGCCCGTGCGCGTCGCCGACGACGATCTGGATCGGCGCGAGCACCAGCAGCATCCACAGCGCCATCGAGAAGCTGCGCTTCACCGGCTCGTCGCGGCGCCCCTTCAGCAGGTGCCACGCGCCGCACGCGGCGACGATGAAGCCCGCGACGATGAACGCCGCGATCGTCATGTGCACGAGACGGTACGGGAACGACGGGTTGAACACGATCTTGAACCAGTCGACCGGCACGACGAGGCCGTTCTCGATCTTGTAGCCCTGCGGCGTCTGCATGAAGCTGTTCGACGCGAGGATCCAGAACGTCGAGATCAGCGTGCCGACCGCGACCATCAGCGTCGCGAAGAAGTGGGCGCGCGGGCTCACGCGCTGCCAGCCGAACAGCATCACGCCGAGGAAGCCGGCTTCGAGGAAGAACGCCGTCAGCACTTCATAGGTGAGCAGCGGGCCCGTGATGTTGCCCGCGACGCGCGAGAAGCCGGCCCAGTTCGTGCCGAATTCGTACGCCATCACGACGCCGGAGACCACGCCCATCCCGAAGCCGATCGCGAAGATCTTCGACCAGAACTGGAACATGGATTTGTAGGCGGCGTCGCCGGTGACGAGATAGCGCCATTCCAGCACCGCCAGGAAGCTCGCCATACCGATGCTGATCGCGGGAAACACGATGTGGAACGACACCGTGAATGCGAATTGCAATCGTGCGAGATGGAACGCATCGAAGATTTCCATGACCGTAATTTGCTCGTGTTTGTGAGGATGTCCGCCCGAAGCAGGAAATCGCGCGACGGCTTGCCGACGACACATGCGAATACAAAACGGTCACTCGCATGGCATCGAAGCGTGAATGACGATATCGCGTTTGCAACGATACTCGCAATCGTTCGAACGTGCGCTGAAACTGTGCTGCTTCCGTTGCCGAAGATGTGTGTACGGAAAACACATTTCGCGCCGGCGGGACGATCAGCTGTACTGCTTTCCGCACTGCAGCGCTGTACATCGGGCGCACTGTTCATCCCCGTTAACATCCGATGCAATGCTTGCCCGCGGCCACGGCGCGCCCCTCGGCCGCGCCCGCCCGGCAGCCCCGATTCCCCTGGTCCGGCGTACGCGCCCGACCCGGCCGGCCCGCCGGCCGATCCGCCTGGAGAACCCGCATGGAGTCCTGCATCCGCCGCGACGAGCCGACCGGCAGCACCGCGTGTCATGTGACACGTCACCGTGCCGGCGAAGTGCGCGACACCGTCGACCGCGTCGTCGACGAAACGCCGGTTGCACTCGTGGTCAACGGTATTGCACACACGGTCATGATGGCGACCCCGATCGACCTCGACGCGTTCGGCCTCGGCTTCGTGCTCAGCGAAGGCATCGTCGAGCGTGCGTCGGACGTATTCGACATCGAGAGCGAATGCCGGCCCGGCAGCGCCGAAGTGCGCCTGACCGTGTCGCAGCAGGCGTTCATGGCGCTGAAGGCGCACCGACGCGCGCTGGCCGGCCGCACCGGCTGCGGTGTATGCGGGATCGAAAGCATCGCGCAGCTCGACCTGCACC
>NZ_LDVA01000256.1:0-9772 GCF_050768715.1 Burkholderia sp. ZZQ-2
CACTGCGCATGCCTGCCTTGGGATCGAGGACGAACTGGACTTCGATCGGCGTGTTCCAGAATTCGCGGGCCAGATCGGAGATCCGTCCCGAAAACTGGCTCTTGACCCAGTCCAGCTTGAAGCGGTTCGGCGCGGCGATGGACAGCGTGTTCGCCGACGCATCGAAGGCCACCGGGGCCAAGGGTTTGATCCACGTCACGTACTGCTGGGGCGTCAGCTCGCGCTCCAGCAGTGCGGAACAGTGTTGCCAGAAATCGTTCATCAAGTAACTGTCGTTTTTTGCGTGCACAGCGCGGCTCGCCGGCGCCCTTGTCGCGGTTGCGCAACAAGGCCCGAAGCGGTCGTGCGAGCGTGCCTCGGACGCCTGCGTCACAGTGTTGGAGGGGCAGGCGCGGGCCGAGGCGGCGTGCGGGATTCTTGGAGATAAGGCGAGATTCTACCGCCAAACGCGACCACAGCGCGAGTTATCCACAGGCCGGGATTGTGGGTCGCGGGGCCGGATCGGCGCGGGCCGGCACAGGCGAGCGACTCCTAAAGTATTGACCGTCAAGAGAAAAACGGTTTAAATAGCGGGTTCCGCGAAAACCAATCCTGTATTCCCGGCGATTGCGTTCGCCCGAATGCCTACGGTTAAGGGCACGCGGTCCCCTGAATTTCGACATTCTCGAACAAGTGAGAACATCATGAAACGTACTTACCAACCGTCCGTGACGCGCCGCAAGCGCACCCATGGCTTCCGTGTCCGCATGAAGACGGCAGGTGGCCGCAAGGTCATCAACGCTCGCCGCGCGAAGGGCCGCAAGCGCCTCGCCATCTAAGGCAGGTTGCGCGCTGTGTCCGCCGTCCGCAGTCCTGCGGAAGGTGCCGTCGAGCCGGGTGCGAATCCGTCGCAGACGAAAGCCGCCTTCCCGAAAGCTGCGCGACTTCTGAAAACGGATGAATTTTCATCCGTTTTTCGTTTGCGCCCCTGGCGGCGCTCCGCGCACTTCGTGATTTACGGCAAGCCGACCGGTCAGCCCGCGCGTCTGGGGCTCGTCGTCGGCAAGAAGTATGCGCCGCGTGCGGTAACACGTAACCTCGTGAAGCGGCTGGCGCGCGATGCGTTTCGCTTGCGCCGGGCCGAGTTCGCCGGTTACGACCTGCTGCTGCGGCAGCACACGCGCTTCGACAAGAAAGCGCTGCCGAGCGCGGCTTCAGCCCCGCTCGCGGCGATGTGCGCGGCCGAGATCCGCGAGCTGCTCGACAGGGCAGTCCGGGAAATCGCCCGCCGTGCGTCGAAGCCCGCGTCCGAGTGACGCATCCGTGCCCGGTGCGGCGTTCGCGCCTGCTCGGCCGGTTTTGACGCGGCGTCGTACGGCGCCGCCCAAGGTATGGAAACGGTATTGATCGCCTTGCTGCGCTTCTACAAGGTTGCCGTGAGCCCGATGCTCGGCAACCGTTGCCGTTTTTATCCTTCCTGTTCGGATTACGCGCGCGAGGCAATCCAGTATCATGGCGCCGCGCGCGGCACGTATCTCGCCGTCAGGCGCGTGTGCCGATGCCATCCGTTTTCCGCGGGCGGCATCGACCTCGTCCCGCCGCCCAACTCCGACACTCGCGCTCGCGGCGAAGCCGACGCGCGGTCCCATCGACTCTGAGACAACGCATGGATATCAAACGCACCGTCCTATGGGTGATCTTCTTCATGTCAGCTGTCATGCTGTACGACAACTGGCAGCGGTCCCATGGACGCCCGTCGATGTTCTTCCCGAGCGCCACGCAGACGGCCCCCGCGGCCGCTGCCGGCGGTGCATCGGGCACGGGCGCGACGACGACCGCAGGTGAAGTGCCTGCCGCCGCAGCCGGCGCCGCCCCGTCGACCACTGCTCCGGCCGCCCAGGCGCAGCTCGTGAAGTTCTCGACCGACGTGTATGACGGCGAAATCGACACGCGCGGCGGCACGCTCGCGAAGCTGACGCTGAAGAAGCAGGGCGACGGCAAGCAGCCCGACCTGTACATCACGCTGTTCGACCACACGGCCGGCCATACGTATCTCGCACGCTCGGGCCTGCTCGGCGGCGATTTCCCGAACCACAACGACGTCTACACGCAGCTGAACCCCGGCTCGACGTCGCTGACGGGTGACCAGAACGCGCTGAAGCTGTCGTTCGAATCGCCGGTGAAGGGCGGCGTGAAGGTCGTGAAGACCTACACGTTCACGCGCGGCAGCTACGTGATCGGCGTCGACACCAAGATCGACAACGTCGGCACGGCGCCTGTCACGCCGACGGTCTACATGGAACTGGTGCGCGACAACACGGCCGTCGAAACGCCGATGTTCTCGCATACGTTCCTCGGGCCGGCGGTCTACACGGACGCGAAGCACTTCCAGAAGATCAACTTCAGCGACCTCGACAAGAACAAGGCCGACTACGTGACCTCCGCCGACAACGGCTGGGTCGCGATGGTGCAGCACTACTTCGCGTCGGCCTGGATTCCGCAGCAGGGCGTGAAGCGCGACATCTACGCTGAAAAGATCGATCCGACGCTGTACCGCGTCGGCGTGAAGCAGCCGGTCGCCGCGATCGCGCCGGGCCAGTCGGCCGACGTGCAGGCACGCCTGTTCGCCGGTCCGGAAGAGGAGCGCATGCTCGAAGGCATCGCGCCGGGCCTGGAACTCGTGAAGGACTACGGCTGGGTGACGATCATCGCGAAGCCGCTGTTCTGGCTGCTCGAGAAGATCCACGGCTACATCGGCAACTGGGGCTGGTCGATCGTGCTGCTCACGATCCTGATCAAGGCCGTGTTCTTCCCGCTGTCGGCTGCGAGCTACAAGTCGATGGCGCGCATGAAGGAAATCACGCCGCGCATGCAGGCGCTGCGCGAACGCTTCAAGAGCGATCCGCAGAAGATGAACGCCGCGCTGATGGAGCTGTACAAGACCGAGAAGGTCAATCCGTTCGGCGGCTGCCTGCCGGTCGTGATCCAGATCCCGGTGTTCATCTCGCTGTACTGGGTGTTGCTCGCCTCGGTCGAAATGCGCGGCGCGCCGTGGGTTCTGTGGATTCACGACCTGTCGCAGCGCGATCCGTTCTTCATCCTGCCGGTGCTGATGGCCGTGTCGATGTACGTGCAGACGAGCCTGAACCCGACCCCGCCGGACCCGGTCCAGGCGAAGATGATGAAGTTCATGCCGATCGCGTTCTCGGTGATGTTCTTCTTCTTCCCGGCCGGCCTCGTGCTGTACTACGTCGTGAACAACGTGCTGTCGATCGCACAGCAGTACTACATCACGCGCAAGCTCGGCGGAGCCAAGAAGAAACCGGCCTGACGCCCGTTGCACACACGGGCGGCGAGCCGCCCGCGATGCACGCAAAAAAAGCCGCATGGTTCGCGCCATGCGGCTTTTTGCTTTTGCGGTTCCGGTGCGGATTCAGCCTTTCTTCGATTCGCCCGAGTCGCCGTAGAACTGCTCGACCAGTTCCTGCACGAGGTAGCGATGATGCGGCGACAGCGCTTCAATCTTCGACGCGAGTTCGATCGTCTCGGGCGTCGGCGGATAGCGCTCGTCGCGCGGCAGCGGTTGCGGCGTCGGATGTTCGATCACGCTCGGCGACGGGCCGTAATGCAACCAGTGGAGTTCGACGCGCAGCCATTCGGCGAGCGTGGCGAGTTTGTCCGACGTCGGAATCGTGCGACCCGTCAGCCACTTATGCGCGGTTTGCGGCGAAACGGGTTGCGCTCCGCGGTGACGCAGATTGAATCGGTTCGCCAGTTCGGTCGCACCGGTGATCTTCTCCGGGCTGCGCCGCAGGGCGAATTTCAGGCGTTCCGAGAACGCGGCTTTTTCTTCGGATGTCGGCATGGGGGAGATTGTGCAATTCCACCACCACGTTTCAGACAACCATTCGGGCTAAACGTATCTCGTTCAGACGAATCCCGATCTCGATCGGAGTGGGATGCAAAATTGAGGGTCACAGTGTTGGGCCGCTCCAGCAGGCATACTCGTCCGAAACGGCGGCTGTGACATTGCGCTGGACTGATACTTGGCTTATCCCCGGCGGGATAAATTCGGGCGCGTCCGAATCCAGCGCGGCGATCGATGGCGTGTGAGCCGGCACGCTACAATGCCGGCGTTCCGATGCCCGAACTGTTGCGCGGGCGCACCATATTCACTGATCACCCGATTCAACCGATTCCATGCTCGCTACCGATTCCGATCCGATCGTCGCCATTGCCACTGCTGCCGGCCGGGGTGGCATCGGGGTCGTCCGCGTCTCGTTCGGGCGCGGCGGCGAGGCGGCCGCATTGCCGCTGATCGACGCGTTGTGCGGGCAGAAGCTCGCGCCGCGCCATGCGAGCTACGTGCCGTTCCTCGACGAGAACGGCGCGCCGCTCGACCGCGGGATCGCGCTGTATTTCCCGGCGCCGCATTCGTACACCGGCGAGCACGTGCTCGAGCTGCAGGGGCACGGCGGGCCGATCGTGATGCAGCTGCTGCTGCAGCGCTGCCTGGATGCGGGGCGCGGTTTCGGTCTGCGGCTCGCGGAGCCCGGCGAATTCACGCGACGCGCGTTTCTGAACGACAAGCTCGATCTCGCGCAGGCCGAGGCCGTCGCCGACCTGATCGAGGCGAGCACCGAAGCGGCGGCGCGTTCGGCCGGGCGCTCGCTCGACGGCGCGTTCTCGCGGCAGATCCATGCGCTCGTCGACGACGTGATCACGCTGCGGATGCTGGTCGAGGCGACGCTCGATTTTCCGGAAGAGGAGATCGATTTCCTGGAAGCGGCCGATGCGCGCGGCAAGCTCGCGAAGATTCGCGCGCAGCTCGCGCACGTGCTGGGTGATGCGCGGCAAGGTGCGCTGCTGCGCGAAGGATTGTCGGTCGTGCTCGCGGGGCAGCCGAACGTCGGCAAGTCGTCGCTGCTGAACGCGCTGGCCGGCGCGGAGCTGGCGATCGTCACGCCGATCGCGGGCACGACGCGCGACAAGGTCGCGCAGACGATCCAGGTCGAAGGGATTCCGCTGCACATCATCGATACGGCCGGGTTGCGCGAGACGGAGGACGAGGTCGAGCGGATCGGCATTGCGCGTACGTGGAGCGAGATCGAGCGTGCGGACGTCGTGCTGCATCTGCTGGATTCGCGCACCGGGATGACGGCGGATGACGAAATGATCGCCGCGCGGTTTCCGGGCGGCGTGCCGGTGGTGCGTGTGCTGAACAAGACGGATCTGACCGGCGTGGCGGCGTGCGTCGAGCATCCGGCGGCGGAAGGCGACCTCACCGAGGTGCATCTGTCGGCGAAGCTCGGCGACGGGATCGACATGCTGCGCGCGGAGCTGCTGCGGATCGCCGGGTGGCAGGCGGGGGCGGAAGGCGTGTATCTCGCGCGGGAGCGGCATCTGATCGCGCTGCGGGCCGCGCAGGAGCATCTCGCGCAGGCGGCGGATCATGCGGAGCAACGCGCTCAGTCGCTCGATCTGTTTGCCGAGGAGCTGCGGCTCGCGCAGGAGCAACTCAATTCGATTACCGGGGAGTTCACTTCGGATGATCTGTTGGGGGTGATTTTCAGCAGGTTTTGTATCGGGAAATAACCTCGCATCCACCGGGCTCCACCAGGGTCCACTGAAACCCTTGAAACCTGCAGGAATACTAGGTTTCTTGCCCATCAAGCTCTGCGAATCACACTGAAAGCCGTCTGTTTTTATGCCCAAGTGGCGGTTTTAGCCCGGGCCTTCCTCTGCTTGGACATACGGAGGAAGAAGATGGCATTCGCCGACACTGCCCTGAATGCACTCAAGTCGCGACCAGCACCAGCGGGATGCACCAGCACGGCCCAGATGCCGTTGTGGACGATCCAGGAAACGAGGGTGAGGCAGTACTCGAGGTAGTCGGTCGTGTAGAGCGTCGTCATTCCAGACCACTGCCAGGCAAGCCGGCCAGGCGCGGATGCGCGGCGCGACGGAAGCCGGCAGGCTCGGAGCAGGCCACGGCGCAGCGCCAGCGCTGCATTCTGATCGCGATGGGTAGCGGCCTATTCCGACAGAGGCGGTATAGACGGGCGAGCGGGAATAGGAAATGGCCCGGCGCCTATTGTTGGCGTGAGGCCGGTTTGGCCGGCCTTCGATCACGGGGCGAGCCGGCCGGCCCCGATGGGGCCGATGGACGTGCGGACTCCGAATTGCCGAATTGAATTTCGTACGAGTTGCGGAATTTCGGCGTGTATTTTCGGAGTCGTCTCATATCCCTGCTGTTGATCAATGCCCATGCTGGCGTCTGAAGAAGTCCATGTACATCCACATTTGCTGAGGGCTTGCGGCTAACCTGGTTTGCCATACCGTAGCCGCAGGTGCTCGGCTTCGGGAGACCTATGGCAGGCCAGACATCCAGCACTTCCACCAACGCATCCCGCGAGCGCCCAATCTCGGTTGCTCCGCTCAACCAGATTCAGTTGGGCGACGTGGCTCTCAGCATTTTGGCGTTCGACGAATGGCTGGGCGCCATCAGTCATGGCAGCGTGAACTTAGACCGTCTGCGCACGGTCGCCGGGAACTTTCCCGCCGTTCTCAACATCCTGAACCTGGCCGACCTGCTCGGCGATATCGTCACCCTCACGACCCACCCGGAACCTCACGCCTCTGACTGGTTCAACGTCAGCCTGAACCTGATCGGCCTGATGCCCGAGCCGGGTACCGCCGCTGCCCGCATGGTGCTGCGGCCCACCCTGTTCCTGGCGCGGCAGGAACTCCTGCAGGGTGGGAGTGCGCAGGTAGGCGAGGCGGCGTTGCGCACTCTTGCCGTCAATCTGAACCACAGCATCCAGGGAGAACTGGAAGACCTCGCGCAGCGGATACAGTCAAGACTCCCCGCTCTGCTGGACGCGGCGGCCGCCTTCGGCGAAAGCCTGCTCTTGGACCTGGCGAACGGCCTGGAGGCCTTGGCACGGGCGGAGCCCTTTGCGCCGGCCGCCCTGAGGGCAAGCACATCGGCAACGACCGAACTGCGCGATCCAGCGGCTGCGTTTTCCAACCTCTACGACGCAGCCCATCAATTCCTTCGCGGTAACGCGATTACCCGACCCTCTTTCGAACAGAGTTCGCCTCTTGAGTCGTCGACGCTGGTCAGCGCCAACGCCCAGGCATTGCGCCAGTTCGCCGCATTGTTGGGCAAGCAGGTGCGGCAACAGGGTCAGGCTACCCAGGTGGGCAGCGTGGGGTGGGTTGCGGCTGGATTGGTCCGCTCGCTTGAGGCCCGGGAAGCGGGCGCCGGGCAGAGTGCCAGCATCAAACCCGACGCGACCAGCATCGCTGGGCGCCAGATCCCCGGCGAGTCCCTTGAAGTCCGCGTCAAGGAGCGGCCTGCCGAGCAGGACGCCAACCAGTGCAAGATTGGCGTGCAGTCGTGCAGTGGCGGCAGCATCAGTTTTGCCACGGGCACCGAAACCCTCTCGCACACCGATTTCGTTCTGCCCGGTCCGTTTCCCATCGTCTGGACGCGTACCTACCGCTCCAGTTTGGACGCCTACGACCACGACGAACACGGCGCGCGCTGGATCACCCCCTACACCACGCGCATCGATGTGATTGGCGACGGTCTGCGTTACCACGGCGCCGATGGCCGCAGCCTCGACTACCCGCTGCCCAAGATCGGCGGGCTGCACGATGACCGCATCGAAGACATCACGCTGGTGCGGGTCAGCGAACACCGCCTGGTCCTGTGCCGCGGTTACGAGCGTCGCGAAACCTACCAGCGCCACGGCGAGCGCTTCCTACTCGTGCAGGTCGAACTGCGCGGCGGCGCCGGCCTGCTGCTGGGCTACGACCACCGCGTGGACGAGCGCGTGGTGTTGTCGGACCTGGTCACCTACCAGGACGACCCGAGCCAGCCGCACACGCATCTGGGCACCCAAGTCGACGAGGCTGGCCGCCTCACCGGCCTGTGGCTGATGGGTGATACGGCCCCCGAGCGTCGGCTGAGTCTGTATCGATACGACGAAGCCGGCGACCTGACGCTGGCCCAGGATGAAAACGCCACCGTCTGGACCTACGCCTACCAGCACCACCTGATCACCCGCTACACCGACCGTACCGGCCGCGGGATGAACCTCGCATGGCAGGGCGCAGGCCCCGACGCCCGTGCCGTGCATGAATGGGCCGACGACGGCAGCTTCGAGGTGCGCCTGGAGTGGGACCCGAACATTCGCCTCACCTACGTCACCGACGCCCACGGACAGGAAACGCGGCACTACTACGACAGCCTCGGCTACACCTACCGCATCATCCACCCGGACCAGCGGCAGGAATGGCTGTTCCGCGATGCTGCCAAGAACGTCGTGCACCACATCCACACCGATGGCAGCGAAGACCGTTACGCCTACGACGAGAACGGCAACCTGCTCGAATACATCCGCGCAGATGGCAGCTCGGTGCATTACGCGTGGGATACGAAAGACCTGCTCATCAAGATCAGCGATGCCGAGGGTGGGCTCTGGCTGCGCGACTACGACACGCGCGGCCGCCTGACCGAGAGCGTTGACCCGCTCGGCAACAAGACCGAGTACGCCTACAACCCGATGGGCCTGCCGATCGGCATCACCGACGCCAGCGGCAAGATCAAGCAGCTCGAGTACAACGCCAGCGGCCAGCTCACGCGCTACATCGACTGTTCGGGCAAGGCCAGTACCTGGGCCTACGACGAACGCGGCCAGATGATCCAGTTCACTGACGCGGCCGGACAGGTCACCCGCTATCGTTACGAGGCCGGCCAGCTCGCTGTCATCCGCCATCCCGACAACAGCGAAGAACACTTCGAGCGCGACGCCGAAGGGCGTTTGCTGACCCACGTCGATGCGCTGGGGCGGCGTACCGAATGGGACTACACCGAGGCCGGGCTGCTCGCCAGCCGGGTGGACGCGGCCGGCCAGACCCTGCGCTACCAGTGGGACAAGCTCGGTCAGCTCACCGCGCTGCGCAACGAGAACGGCCGCGAAGCCGAGTTCCACTACGATCCGGTGGGTCGCCTGCTCGCCGAAACCGGCTTTGATGGCGCCACCACGCGCTACGAGTACGAGGAAGAAACCGGCAAGCTGGCGCGCGCGGTGGACGGGCAGCGCATCACCGCCTACACCTTCGATGCAATGGGCCGCCTCGCTGAGCGGCGCGCGGCGCTGCAAACCGGCGAGACGCCGCCGCGTGAGCAAGCCTGGCAGGTGGAACGCTTCGCGTATGACCTCAACGGCAACCTGGCGCTGGCCACCAACGCCGACAGCCGACTGCAATGGTTCCACGACGCGGCCGGCAACCTGGTGCGCGAGCACCAGCACTACATCTGCCTCGGCAAGCCGCTGGTCGGCGTGTGGCAGCACGAATACGACGCGCTCAACCAGCGTATCGCTACCGTGCGCCCGGATGGGCACCGCGTAAGCTGGCTCACCTACGGCAGCGGACACCTGCTGGCCCTGCAATTGAACGAGCGCGAACTGGTCAGCTACGAGCGCGACGACCTGCACCGTGAAATCGTCCGCACCCAGGGCAATCGCCTGCTGCAGAAGCAGCAGTGGGATGCCATGGGGCGGTTGAGCGAGCAGGTACTTGCCCACGAGGCCAAAGAGCCGGCCACGCAAACCGCTGGCGGCAGCCGCCTGCTGGTGCGCCGCTACCGCTACGACGCCAGCGGCCAGCTCACCGACATCAACGACACGCGGCGCGGCCAACTGGCCTACCGCTACGATCCGGTGGGCCGGCTGCTGGAGGCACAAAGCCGCCTGGGCCACGAAACCTTCGCGTTCGACCC
>NZ_LDVA01000257.1:0-14450 GCF_050768715.1 Burkholderia sp. ZZQ-2
CGATGAAGCGTTACGGCTTTCGCGCACGCTCGCTGTATTTCGTCGAGGGCGCGCAGCGCTGGTTCAGCTGGGACGACCCGATCGCGCTCGCCGACGAGGCGCACGCACTCGCCGACTGGTGCCGCACGCGCCGGATCGCGCTCGTGCTGCTGCTCGATCCCGAAGCGAGCCGCGCGGACGACGCGGCACGCACCGACGATGCACCGCTCGTGCGCGACGCGGATCGCACGCCGCGCAGCGGTTTCCACGGTATCTGCTCGGGCGTCGCGCAGTTGCAGCGCACCCATGGCGAGCTGCTGTGGATCGTCGATTTCTGGCGCGCGGGCGATACGCTCGCGGCCGGCGAGGTACGGCCGCTGCGTTTCGCGCCGGGCGGCCGGCTGTCGGCGAGCATCGACGGCGGCGCGACCGAGCCGGCGAACCGGATGAAGCTCGCGAGCGACGAGGATCGCGTCGTCGTCAGCCGCGCGGTGCTCGACGGCACGAACCGCGCGCCGCAGGGCTGGGAAATCGTCGAGGACAACGCGGCCGTCGTTGCCGCCTGCGCGCATGCCCAGGCCGCGACCGCGGTGCTCGCGTTCCGTTCGCATGCGCAGCTCGAAGCGCTGTGCGCGGACGTGCACACGCTGCGCCGGCAGTGCGGCGGTGCGCTGAAGATCGCGGTCGTCGAGCGCGGCGAAGTGCTGCGCCAGCAGTTCGAGATGCTCGTGCTGAGCGTCGGCGCGAGCCGCGTCATCGCACGCGACCTGCCGGTATCGCGACTGCAGGGGGCCGTGCATGCACTGCGCGGCCAGCTCTATGCGCGGCCCGTCGCGGCCGACTATCGTGCGGCGCTCGCGGCCGCGCTCGGCGATTCGGTGCTCGGTTATCTGCCGGTCGGCGCGTTCTGCCTGCGGATTCGCGCGGTGCTCGATCGCGGCGCCGTGCTCGCGCTGCCGCACACGCTCGCGAAGATCGCGCTGCTGCCCGGCGTGTCGCACGTCGACGCGCTGCGGCATTGCCGCCCGCGCCGCGCGGGCGACGTCGTGACGGCCGATGCCGCGCACCTGTACGTGTTCCTGTTCGCGTGCGAACCGGCGGACGCGGAGGACGCGCTCGCGCGCATCTTCGACGTGCCGGTCGACACGCTGTCCGACCGCGTCGTGTGTCTCGGGCAGGGCAGCATCGATATGGAACTCAACGCGCTGAAGGCCGAGAACCGGCGTGCGCCGATCGCCGACTACAGCGATTTGTTCGGGGCCGCGCAGCCGGCGGGCGCCAGTCGCGCCCCGCTCGCGCGCACCGGGCCCGGCGACGCGTTGCCCGACGCAAGCGAAGTGAGCGGTGCAATCGACGCGATCGATACGATCGTCGCGCTCGAGGCGATCGGTGCGACGCCGGCCGCCGCGGCCGCCGACGCTGCGGCGCCGGAACCCGTCATTCTCGCCGCGCGCAAGCGCAGCGCCATCCGCAGCGCGATGCCGCTGCGCAAGGAGGGGGTCGCATGATCGCCGAACTCGTCATCGGATTCATCGTCGGCATCGCGATCGCGGTGCCCGTGTGGATCGTCGCGCAGCATCTCGGCATCGGCCGCGGCTTTCATGCGCCGCGCGGGATCGACCGGCGTGATGCGGTGCCGTGCGAACTCGTGCCGGTCGCGCTGCGCGGGCGGCTGCTGCCCGACGCCGGGCGCGAGCGTGGCGAGCGTGACGGCGAGGCGGCCCGATGAAGACGATCGCGATTACGTCGACGACCGGGGGCGCGGGCCGCACGACGCTCACGGCCGCGCTCGCGGTGCTGCTGGCGCGCCGCGGCAGGCCGGTCGTCGCCGTCGAATTCGACGCGCAGAACCTGATGGGCGCGACGCTCGGCCTCGACACGCTGGCCGAGCACGGCCTCGCGCAGAGCGTGCTCGGCGGCGCCGAGCCGTGGCATGCGCACACGTGGCGTAACGCCGATGGCGTGCTGTTCGTGCCTTACGGGCAGGTCGACGCGGCCGGCGCGGCCGCATGCGATGCGCGGCTCGCGGCGGATCCGGCGTGGCTGTCGCGCGCGCTCGACGAGATCGCGTTGCCGGCCGACGGCGTCGTGCTGATCGACACCGCGCGCTATCCGTCGACGCAGGCCGAGCAGGCGATTCGCCGCGCGGACCTGACGCTTGTCGTCGTGCCGCCCGAGCCGGCCGCCTGCGCGACGACGGCCGCGCGGCTCGATGCGCTCGGGGCGGGCGGCGAACTGCACATCGTCGTGAACCGGCTGAATCCGGCGCGCGACATGCAGCGCGACGCGCTCGCGATGCTGCGTGCGGTCGCGGGGCCGGCGTCGATGCTCGAGCAGCGCATCCACGTCGATGCGGCCGTGCCCGAAGCGCTCGCGCGCGGCAGCTGGATCTTCGACGACGCGCCGTATTCGCAGGCGTCGCACGACCTGAACGGCGTCGCGAACTGGGTCGATACCTGGCTGGCGGCACGCGCGGCCGTTCGCCGCGGAGCGGCGCGATGAACGCGCGCATCGCGCCGCGCCTGCGCGCATTCGGACGCCGCACGGCCGACTGGATCGCGCGCGGCATCGGCTTGCCCGCGCAACGCACGCTGGTCGACTGGCTCGTGCGGCTGTTCTTCCACGCCCCGCCGCCCGGCCGGCCCGATCACGTGCGCCGCTGGGTGCGTGTCGCGTCGCTGCGGCTCGCGCAGGAGTGGGGCGTGCTGCAGCCGCTCAGCCCGCGCGAATGGCTGTGGCGTGCGATCGTGCGGGCGCCGCGCGCGGCCGACGGCCGCCCCGCGCGCGATCCGCTCGCCTGGTTCGACAAGACCGTCGTGCCCGTCTACGTGGCCGGGCGCGCGGTCGGCCGGCGCATCAACGCGTTGCTCGAGCGTCTGCCATGGGTGCGCTGGGGCGGCTGGCTCGATGCGCGCGCGAACGGCGTCGGCCGGCGCCGCTGGCTCGCGCCGCTGCTGCTGGTGGCCGGCGCACTGCTGTGGGCCGCGGCCGGGATGTCGCCGCTGATGCCCGGCGCGCAGTTCGCGTTCTTCGCGATCGTCGCGGTGCTGGCGCTCATGCTGCGCCGCCTGCCGGGCCATCTGCCGACGCTCGCGCTCGCGTCGCTCGCGCTGCTCGCGACGGTGCGCTACGTGTGGTGGCGCACCACGCAGACGCTCGATTTCCGCAGCCCCGTCGAGGCCATCGCGGGCTACCTGCTGTACGGCGCGGAAGCCTATACGTGGATGATCCTGCTGCTCGGCTTCGTGCAGACCGCGTGGCCGCTCGACCGGCCGATCGTGCCGCTGCCCGACGATCCCGACACCTGGCCGACCGTCGACATCTACATCCCGACCTACAACGAGCCGCTGTCGGTCGTGAAGCCGACGGTATTCGCCGCGCAGAGCATCGACTGGCCGAGCGCGAAGCTGCGCGTGTACCTGCTCGACGACGGCCGGCGCCCCGAGTTCGCGGCGTTCGCGGCCGAGGCCGGCATCGACTACCTGACGCGCGACGACAACCGCCACGCGAAGGCCGGCAACATCAACCGCGCGCTGCCGAAGACGCACGGCGAATACATCGCGATCTTCGACTGCGATCACGTGCCGACGCGATCGTTCCTGCAGACGACGATGGGCGTGTTCCTGCGCGACCCGAAGTGCGCGCTGGTGCAGACGCCGCACCATTTCTTCTCGCCCGATCCGTTCGAGCGCAACCTCGGCACGTTCCGCGAGATCCCGAACGAGGGCAACCTGTTCTACGGCCTGGTGCAGTCGGGCAACGACCTGTGGAACGCGACGTTCTTCTGCGGCTCGTGCGCGGTGCTCAAGCGCAGCGCGCTGGAAGAGGTGGGCGGCGTCGCGGTCGAGACCGTGACCGAGGATGCGCACACGGCGCTCAAGCTGCACCGGCGCGGCTATACGTCGGCGTACCTGCCGACCGTGCAGGCGGCCGGCCTCGCGACCGAAAGCCTCGCGGGCCACGTGAAGCAGCGCACGCGCTGGGCGCGCGGGATGGCGCAGATCTTCCGCATCGACAACCCGTTCCTCGGGCGCGGGCTCGGCCTGATCCAGCGGATCTGCTACGGCAACGCGATGCTGCATTTCTTCTACGGGATTCCGCGGCTCGTGTTCCTGACGATCCCGCTCGCGTACCTGTTCTTCCACCTGTACTTCATCAACGCGTCGTCGCTCGCGCTCGCGAGCTACGTGATCCCGTACCTCGTGCTCGCGAACGTCGCGAACTCGCGGATGCAGGGGCGCTACCGCCATTCGTTCTGGGCCGAGGTCTACGAGTCGGTGCTCGCGTGGTACATCGCGCTGCCGACCACCGTCGCGTTCTTCAGCCCGAAGCACGGCAAGTTCAACGTGACCGACAAGGGCGGCAAGATCGACGAAGGCTACGTCGACTGGTCGACGTCGAAGCCGTATCTCGTGCTGTTCGGGCTGAACGTGCTCGCGATCCTCGCCGGCATCTGGCGGCTCGTGGCCGACCAGGGCGACGAGGCGTCGACGATCCTGATCACGCTCGGCTGGACCGTGTACAACCTCGCGATGCTCGGCGCCGCGCTCGCCGTCGCGCGCGAGACCAAGCAGGTGCGCGTCACGCACCGGATCGCGATGCGCGTGCCGGCCACGCTGCTGCTCGCCGACGGCTCGACGGCCGCATGCTTCACGAGCGACTACTCGACCGGCGGCCTCGGCCTCGAAGCGGTGCCGGGGCTCCCGGTCGCCGTTGGCGACACGCTGACGGTGTGCGTGACGCGCGGCGACCGGCCGTTCCCGTTCCCGGTGCGCGTGAGCCGCGTGACGCCGACCCATGTCGGCGTGAGCTTCGAGGAACTGACGCTCGAACAGGAGCGCCAGCTCGTGCAATGCACGTTCGGGCGCGCGGACGCGTGGCTCGACTGGCACGAAGGCCAGCGCGTCGACACGCCGCTCCGCGGGCTGAAGGAAGTGCTGCGCATCGGCCTGGACGGCTATGTACGGATGTGGAAGGGTGCGGCGCGCGGCCTGCAGGCCATGCTGGCGCCGAAACTCGATCGGGCGCGCGACTGACGCGGCGCTCATCATGGAGTGGGTTAGATGACGTTCTGGAATCTGTATTTCATCCTGAAGTTCGCGCTGTTCGCGACCGGGCGCCTGCAGCCGTTCTGGCTCGCTAACCTCGCGTTCGCGGTGGCGCTCGCGATGAGCGCGCCGATCCGGCGGCGGGCGTGGCGCATCGTCCGGCAGGTCGTCGCGATCGCGATCGCGGTGCCGCTGCTCGCGCGCGAGCTGCATGCGCCGCCGCTTGCCCGTCTCGCCGAGGCCGCGCGGGAAGTCAGCACGTTCCGCCTCGACTACTGGATGGAGCTGCTGCCGCGCCTGCTGCCGCCCGTGCTGGTGCTGACGGTGGCCGGCGTGCTGATCGTCTACTTCATCGTCAACCGCTGGCTGCGCGTCGCGACCTTCGTGCTGGCCGTGCTGGTCGTGATGCCGCTGTGGCAGGCCGGCAGCGGGCTGATGGCGCGTGTCGTCGCGCCGCTTCCGCAGCAGGCGAACGCGGCGGGCACGACGCTCGCCGGCCAGCCCGAGGACCACAACGCGGCGCTCGCGACGTTCCGCACGCAGGAGTCGCAGCGACAGGTCGCGTTCGGCCACCTCGGCAGCGATCCGGCCGCACAGTTCGACGTGATCGTGCTGCACATCTGCTCGCTGTCGTGGGACGACCTCGATGCCGCGAAGGCGCGCAACCATCCGATGCTGAGCCATTTCGACTACCTGTTCTCGAACTTCAGCACGGCCGCGAGCTACAGCGGCCCGGCGGCGATCCGCGTGCTGCGCGCGAGCTGCGGGCAGGAAGCGCACGCCGACCTGTACAAACCCGCGCCGCAGCAGTGCCACCTGTTCTCGCAACTGGCGAGCGCCGGTTACTCGGTGCAGTCGCTGCTGAACCACGACGGCCACTTCGACAATTTCCTGCAGGTGATTCACGACAACATCGGCGTGGCCGACGCGCCGATGATCTCGAACGCGGCCGCGCCCGTTGCGATGCACGCGTTCGACGGCTCGGCGATCAAGGACGACTACACGACGCTCGCGAACTGGTATGCGCAGCGCGCGTCGGTGCAAGGCCCGGTCGCGCTGTACTACAACACGATCAGCCTGCACGACGGCAACCGGATCGTCGGCAGTTCGCTGACGAGCATCGACTCGTATCCGCAGCGCGTGACGAAGATGATGAACGACTTCGACCGCCTCGCCGACCTGATCGCGCAATCGGGCCGCCGTGCGGTGATCGTGTTCGTGCCCGAGCACGGCGCCGCGCTGCGCGGCGACAAGTACCAGGTCGCGGGCCTGCGCGAGATCCCGACGCCGCGCATCGTGCACGGGCCGGTGGGCGTGCGGCTCGTCGGCTTTGCCGGCAATCACGGCGCGACGACCGTGATCGACCAGCCGACCAGCTTCCTCGCGCTCGCGCAACTGCTGTCGAACCTCGTGTCGAACAGCCCGTTCAAGCCGGGCACGACGCTCGCGCAATACGCGGCCGACCTGCCGCGTACGCGGATGGTCGGCGAGAACGAGGGCACGGTGACGATGCAGACGGCCGAGGGTTACTCGGTGAAAACTCCGGATGGCGTATGGATCGACGAACAGTAATGCTGCACGGTGACGGCGACGACGATCGCCTGTCGCAACCGAACGACGTGCTCGGCCTCGCGCGGCATCTGCCCGCGCTCGATCCCGGGCGTTACGTCGACGAGCAGGCGCGCCGTGCGTTCATCGAGTCGCTCGATCGCTGGCCGACACTGGCGAAGCTGATGGGATTGAAACCGTCGACGTAACACGGACGGGACGACGGCCGGCATGCGTGCCGGCCGTCGGTTGCCTGCGGGCGATCCTGCCTATTGGGCCTATTGGGCCTGTTGCGCCTTGCGTTCCGGCTGGCGCGTCCATTCGTTTTCTTCGCCCGGCACCTTGCCGAAGGTCTGGTCGGCCCACGCGGCGCGGGCCGCGTCGATCTTCGCGCGCGTGCTCGACACGAAATTCCATTCGATGAAACGCTCGCCCGGCAGGTGCGCACCGCCGAGCAGCATCACGCGTGCGCCGTTTGCGCTGGCGAGCGCCACGGTCGCGCCGGGTTCGAGCACGGCCATCGTCGCGGGGGCGAGCGGCGTGCCGTCGATGGCGAGGTCGCCGTCGACCAGGTACACGCCGCGTTCCTCATGTTCGGCATCGAGCGCGAGCGTGCCGCCTGCCGCGAATTCCGCATACGCGTAGAGCGTCGGCGAGAACACGGCGACCGGCGACGCGAGCCCGAACGCGGTACCCGCGATCACGCGCACGGTCGTGCCGTCACGCGTGAACGACGGCAGCGTGTCGGCCGGATGATGGACGAACGCGGGCGTGGTGTCTTCATGCTCGACCGGCAGCGCGACCCAGGTCTGGATCCCGTGCACCGGCTGCTCGCGCGGCCGGTCTTCGTCGGGCGAGCGCTCCGAATGCACGATGCCGCGGCCGGCCGTCATCCAGTTCACGTCGCCCGGCACGATCTTCTGCCGGAAGCCGAGGCTGTCGTGATGCATCAGCGAGCCGTCGAACAGGTAGGTGACGGTCGCGAGGCCGATGTGCGGATGCGGCAGCACGTCGATGCCGCGGCCGGCCGGCAGCACGGCCGGCCCCATCTCGTCGAAGAAGATGAACGGGCCGACGAGGCGTGCGGCGCGCGCGGGCAGCACGCGGCGCACGACGAGGTTGCCGATGTCGCTTTCGCGCGGCGTGAGCAGGGTCTTGATCGAGGCGGACATGGTGGGGATTCTCGTGGTCGGTGCGGGGCGCGTCAGGCGATCGCCGTGTCGATGGTGATCGGATGCGAGAGGATCTTGTGCACCGGGCATGCGTTCGCGATCTGCAGCAGGCGTTCGCGCTGTTCGCCGGACAGGTCGCCGTCGAGCGTGATGCGGCGCACGATCGTGCTGCCCGCGCTGCCCGATTCGTGCGCGAGCTTCACGTGCACTTCGGCGAGCGGCCAGCCCTTGCGTTGCGCATACATCTTCAGCGTGATCGCGGTGCATGCGCCGAGGCTCGACAGCAGCAGCGCGACGGGCGTCGGCGCGGTGTCGCCGCCGCCGAGCGGCGTGGGCTCGTCGGCGCGCCACTGGTGGACGCCGTCGGTGAAGTGGACGAGGTAATCGACGGCGCCGATGCTTGCTTCGACGGACAGTTCGCTCATTGCGGTTCCATAAGGAGAAAGGGGGAGGCGGCGGCTTGGCCGGGCTTCAGGGTTCGAGCAGGCGCTGCAGGCGCAGCTCCTCGAAATCGAGTTCCGATTCGATCCGGTGCAGCACCGTGTCGTCGACCTTGCCGTCGCGATGCAGGTCGAGCAGCGCACGGCGCGACACGCCGACGAGGTCGAGTTCGACGCGCAGCATGCGTGCCCGCACGTTGGCCGGTTCGGTGCCGTGACGATGCGCGCGTTCGTTGAAGGTCACGCGGTTCCGGTATTCGGCGAGCAGGCGGTCGAGCGAAGGGCGTTCGAGGCTCGACCCGCGCTGTTCGAGCGCGTCGAGTTCGGCGAGCGCCGCGCCGAACGTGTGCGCGCGCACGGCGTGTTCGGACATCGTGTGCCGCGCGGCCGGGCGCAGCTTCAGTACGCGGATCAGCGGCGCGAGCGTGCCGCCCTGCACGACGAGCGTCGCGATGATCAGCAGGAACGTGCTGAACAGGATCAGGTCGCGGCCGGGGAAGGTGGCCGGCAGTGCGATCGCGGCCGCGAGGCTCACGACACCGCGCATGCCCGACCAGCCGAGCACGACGGCTTCGCGCCACGACCACGGAGCGTGGCCCGCGCGCGGCGCGCGCAGGCGGCCCGGCAGCCACATCGCGACGAACACCCACACGAGGCGCGCGCCGATCGCGGCGGCAGTGGCGGGCAGCGCGACGCGCAGGCCGGCCATCAGCACGGCGCCTTCGTGGTTCACGCGTGCGAGGATCGCGTGCAGCGCGAGGCCGATCAGGATGAACACGAGCGCGTCGAGCACGAACACGATCGCTTCCCAGGTCGCCTTCGCCTTGATCCGCATGTCGGCGTCGAACACGCGATGCTGGCGCACGCCGAGCACGAGGCCGCAGGTCACCACCGACAGCACGCCCGAGCCGTCGACGGCTTCCGCGATCCCGTAGCTGCCCCACGCCATCGCGAAGGTCACGACGATGCCGAGCATCGGGTCGCGCAGGCGCGGCAGCACCCAGCACATCGCATGGCCGCACGCGAGGCCGACCGCGATGCCGATCAGCGTCAGCGAGAAGAACAGGCCGGTGGCGCTGGCGGCCGTGATCGATACCGCCAGCGCGGCCGACACGGCCATCTGGTACAGCAGCAGACCCGACGCATCGTTGACGAGGCTCTCGCCTTCGAGCACCGCGACGAGCCGCGCGGGCAGCGGGTGGCGCTGCAGGATCGCCTTCGCTGCAACCGCGTCGGGCGGCGACACGATCGCGCCGAGCGTGAAGCAGGCGGCCCACGGCAGCGCCGGGTTCACGGCATGCACGGCGAGCGCGACCGCGACGGTGGTGAACACCACCGCGCCGAGCGCGAGCGACGCGATCGATGCGAGCTCCTGCCGGAATTCCTTCCACGCGGTGTAGAACCCGCTCGACATCAGCAGCGGCGGCAGCACGGCCACGAGCAGCAGCGCGGGGTCCATGTCGGGCACGCGCTTGCCGGCGACCGCGACCACGCAGCCGCCGAGCAGCAGCACGACGGCCGGCGGAATCGAGATGCGTTCGGCGAGCCACGTGAGCGCGCCCGCGCCGCAGATCAACAGCAGCAGGTAATGAAACAGTTCGACGTTGGTCATGAGCCTGGCGTCACGACGGCTTGCGGTCGTTGGCGGCGCCGCCCGGCAGCGTACCGAACATGTGCTGGCTGCATTGTGCGTCGCGCCATGCGGTATTGAGCCGGTGGCCGGACAGCATCCGGCGCGCGAGCGGGAGGATCTGTTCACCGGCCAGCATGCCGAGCAGGCCGAGGAGCGCGATGATCGGCGGCGCCGGCGAATTCACGCCGAGCGCGCCGTAGATGACGCCGGCGAGGATGCCGGCGAACAGCGACAGAAAATACGGTTTCATGATGAAAACCTCTCGTGGTAGGCTGATCGGGCGCGAAGGCGGTGCCTTCAATGTGCTGGAAGCGTATCGGGTTTACGTGCGGAAAAAAAGGGCGGACAGCCCTCGGAGACCCCCTCTTTCGGAATTCGATCGATTCCATTTCTTGGATGTTCGAGCCGCGACTTTTCCGATTAAATGGCTGCAACCGGAACACGCCAATCCGGGGCAACGCACAGCCGGCTCCTCCGCCATCCCGGTCGAGGCAAGCCTTGAACGTTTCCAGACCAAAGGATGATTCGCGCCATGAGCAACGCCAAACTTGAAGTCCTCACTCCCCACAATAGCCAGATCATCTTCATCGACCAGCAGCCGCAGATGGCGTTCGGCGTGCAGTCGATCGATCGCCAGACGCTGAAGAACAACGTCGTCGGGCTCGCCAAGGCCGCGAAGGCATTCAACATCCCCACCACGATCACGACGGTCGAAAGCGACAGCTTCTCGGGTTACACCTACCCCGAACTGCTCGACGTGTTCCCGAACCAGAAGACGCTCGAACGCACGTCGATGAACTCGTGGGACGACCAGAAGGTGCGCGACGCGCTGGCCGCGAACGGCCGCAAGAAGGTGGTCGTGTCGGGCCTGTGGACGGAGGTCTGCAACACGACGTTCGCGCTCTGCGCGATGCTCGAAGGCGACTACGAGATCTACATGGTGGCCGACGCGTCGGGCGGCACGTCGAAGGACGCGCACGACTACGCGATGCAGCGGATGATCCAGGCCGGCGTCGTGCCGGTCACCTGGCAGCAGGTCGCGCTCGAATGGCAGCGCGACTGGGCGCGCCGCGACACCTACGACGCGGTGATGGAGATCGCGAAGGAACACTCGGGCGCGTACGGGATGGGCGTCGACTACGCGTACACGATGGTCCACAAGGCCGCCCAGCGCACCGCGACGCCGCACGAGTCGATTCCGGCCGTGCCGGCGAAGTAACCGGCCGCATGCGGCCGCCCGGTCAGACGGGCGGCAGCGCCCACGGCGCGTGCGACAGGTGTTCGACGAGAAAATCGAGCAACGCCGTCACGCGCGCGGCGCGCAGCATGCCGGGCGGTGTGACGAGGTTGACGTTGATATCGGGAATTTTCCAGTCATGCATCACTTCCTCGAGCGCGCCGCTTTGCAACTCGTTCCACACCAGGAACGACGGCTGCAGCGCGAGGCCCTGGCCGGCGATCAGCGCGGGGCAGAGCACGTCGGCGTTGTTCGCGCGAATGCGCCCGCGCACCGGCACGCCGAATTCCTCGCCCGACGTCTTGTGGCGGAAGCGCCAGTATTCGGGCGTCGGAATGTTCGTGTAGGTCAGGCATACGTGCTGGTCGAGTTCGCTCGGATGAGTCGGCCGGCCGTGCCGGTCGAGATACGCGGGCGACGCGACGAGCGGCCGGCGCACCGCGCACAGGCGGCGCGCACGCAGCGACGAATCGTTCAGTTCGGCGATCCGGATCGCGACGTCGAAGCCGCCGGACACGATGTCGACGAAGTGATCGGTCAGCACGAGGTCGACGTCGACGCGCGGATAGCGCTCGAGAAACGCGGGCAACAGCGGCGCGAGATTGCACAGGCCGTAGGACATGGGCGCGTTCACGCGCACGAGGCCGTGCGGTTCGAGCGCATGCGCGGAGGCTTCGCCTTCGATCAGCTCGGCATCGGCGAGCAGCCGGATCGCGCGATCGCGCAGCAGCTCGCCGGTCGGCGTGAGCGACAGCTTGCGCGACGTGCGGTACAGCAGCATCGCGCCGAGGCGCTTTTCCAGGCGGGCGATCGCTTTCGACACGGTCGGTTGCGATACGCCGAGCAGGTCGGCGGCCTTGGCGAACGAACCGGTCTCGGCGACGCGCGCGAAGATGGCCCAGGCTTCGAGATCGGGAAGATGTTGCATGGCTGGAAGGCGTGGCGGGCAAGCGAAGCGGGTGGGGCGGCAGCGGATCGCGCCGCGTGCGCATGGCGCCCGTGCGGGCGGAAATGCGGGTCATTCTAATCCAGTCGTGAGGAGCGTATGGAATCGTATGTCGTTTCATTGGGTGCCGGCATGCTGGTCGGCGTCATGTACAGCGTGGTCAAGGTGCGCTCGCCCGCACCGCCGCTGATTGCCCTGGTCGGGCTGGCCGGCATGCTGGTCGGCGTCGCGGCTGTCGCACCGGTCCGTCACTGGCTCGGTTTCTGACTGGATCGAGGACACATTGATGAACGCACCCGCCACTCAACCGGATCTGATCCTTCACAACGGAAGGTTCACGACCCTCGACCGCGCGAACCCCGTCGCGACCGCCGTCGCAATCAAGGACGGCCGCTTCGTCGCGGTCGGCCACGACGCGGACGTGATGCCGCTCGCGGGCCGCGCGACGAAGGTCGTCGATCTCGAGGGCCGCGGCGCGCTGCCGGGCCTGATCGACAACCACTGCCACGTGATTCGCGGCGGCCTGAACTACAACATGGAACTGCGTTGGGACGGCGTGCCGTCGCTCGCGCTTGCAATGGACATGCTCAAGCGGCAGGTGGCGATCACGCCCGCGCCGCAATGGGTGCGCGTGGTCGGCGGCTTCACCGAGCACCAGTTCGCCGAGAAGCGCCTGCCGACGATCGACGAACTCAACGCGGCCGCGCCCGATACGCCGGTGTTCATCCTGCACCTGTACGATCGCGCGCTGCTGAACGCGGCCGCGCTGCGCGTGGTCGGCTACACGAAGGACACGCCGGAGCCGCCGGGCGGCACGATCCTGCGCGATGCCGCGGGCAACCCGACCGGGCTGCTGCTCGCGAACCCGAACGCGACGATCCTGTACGCGACGCTCGCGAAGGGGCCCAAGCTGCCGTTCGAATACCAGTACAACTCGACGCGCCACTTCATGCGCGAACTGAACCGTCTCGGCGTGACCGGCGTGATCGACGCGGGCGGCGGCTCGCAGAACTATCCGGACGACTACGAGGTGATCCGCAAGCTGCACGACGCGGGCGAGATGACGATCCGGATCGCGTACAACCTGTTCACGCAGAAGCCGAACGCCGAGAAGGAAGACTTCGTGAACTGGACGAAGAGCACGAAGTATCACGACGGCACCGACTACTTCCGCAACAACGGCGCGGGCGAAATGCTGGTGTTCTCGGCGGCCGACTTCGAGGACTTCCGCGTCGCGCGTCCGGACCTGCCGGCGCAGATGGAAGACGATCTCGAGGGCGTCGTGCGCGTGCTCGCGCAGAACCGCTGGCCGTGGCGCATGCATGCGACGTACGACGAAACGATCAGCCGCGCGCTCGACGTGTTCGAGAAGGTGAACAAGGACATCCCGCTCGAAGGGCTGAACTGGTTCTTCGATCACGCGGAAACCATCACCGAAAAGTCGATGGATCGTATCGCGGCGCTGGGCGGCGGCATCGCGGTGCAGCACCGGATGGCGTACCAGGGCGAATACTTCGTCGAGCGTTACGGCGCGCAGGCGGCCGAAGCGACGCCGCCGGTCGCGAAGATGCTGTCGAAGGGCCTCAAGGTGTCCGCCGGCACCGACGCGACGCGCGTGGCGTCGTACAACCCGTGGGTGTCGCTGTCCTGGCTCGTGACGGGCAAGACGATCGGTGGCTTGCGCATGTATCCGCAGCGCAACCTGCTCGATCGCGAGACCGCGCTGCGCATGTGGACCGAATACGTGACGTGGTTCTCGAACGAGGTCGGCAAGAAAGGGCGGATCGCGGTCGGGCAGCTGGCGGACGTGGTCGTGCCGGATCGCGACTTCTTCGCGTGCGCGGAGGACGACATCGCGGGCACGACCGCGTTGCTGACGGTGGTCGGCGGCCGGATCGTGTGGGGCGCGGGCCCGTTCGCGTCGCATGACGCGCCGATTCCGCCCGCGATGCCGGACTGGTCGCCGGTGCGCGAGTACGGCGGCTACGGCGGCTGGGGCGCGACGCAGCGCAGCGGCGCACCGCTGCAACGCGCGGCAGCCGCCGCCGCGATGTGCGGCTGCGCGAATGCGTGCAACGTGCACCAGCATGCGCACGCGAGCGCGTGGGGCAGCACATTGCCGACGTCGGACGCGAAGGGCTTCTGGGGCGCGTTCGGCTGTTCCTGCTGGGCGGTCTGACATGGCGACGACAACCGGCCGGTACAGCCCCGCGTGGATTCGTGCGCTGCTCGCGCAGCCGTGGATCGGCGCGCTGGTTCGACTTGCACTCGTGTCCGCCTTTCTGATCGGCGGGATCAACAAGGCGATGCACTTCGACGCAGCAATCGCGGAGCAGGCGCATTTCGGTTTGCACCCGCCCGCGTTGTGGGCTGCACTGGCGGTCGTCGTCGAGATCGGCGGCTCGCTGTGCATCGTGTTTCGCCGCTTCACGTGGCTCGGCGCCGGC
>NZ_LDVA01000258.1:0-5037 GCF_050768715.1 Burkholderia sp. ZZQ-2
GCCGGCTGCAATTCGAACGGGAACGTGGCGTGCCCGATCTCGACGCCCTGCGTGTTGCGCATCGGCGGCCGATGGAAAGCGGCCAGTTGCGCGCGCTGCTCGGCCGTGCCGATCTGCAGCCGCTCGAGGAGTTCGCTGACGACCATGTAGAGCACGTCGAGATTGCCGTCCTCGATCTTCACCGAGATGCCGAGCGCGCCATCGGCGCCCAGTTGCCGCGTGCGCGCCGACGCACGCACGCCGATCCCGTAGCACGCATCGGCGCCGAGCTTGCCGACCACCTGCCCGTCGAACGCTTTCATCAGCACCGTGCAATAGCGCCCGTCGCCGGCCACCAGTTCCGGATACGCGGTCATCGCACGATGAATGCGCGCCAGCGCGCGCACGCGATCGCTGATTGCGTCACCGCCCGCCTCCACCGTATCCGCCCCGTCGGCCAGCGATGCGTACAGGCGCGCCAGCCGGTCCAGCGGAAACGCCGGCGTCGGCAGGTTGCACCCGTCGATCGCCCAGCCCACTTCGTCCTCGCGCAGCCCGCACGCATCGGCCATCACCTGTTTCACGCGCACCTGCATCGGATGCTCGGGCAGATGGTAATCGGCGATCGCGGCGCCGATCGCCTGCGCGCCGGCCAGCATCCCGACATGCTTGCCCGAACAGTTGCTGCATACGCCGGTCGGCGTGTAGTCGCGCTTGATCCACGCGCGGTACACCGCGTCGGACAACGGCGGATGGCCGCCGCAACGCAGGTCCGATTCGTGCGCGGCGACTTTTTCGAGCATCGCGCGCGTGCGTTCGATATGCCGGTCCTCGCTGCTGTGCGACGCGCACATCAGCGCGATGTCCGCATCGTCGAAGCCGAAGCGCTCGGGCGCGCCCGTCTCGATCACCGACAGCGCCTGGGCCGGCTTCGCCGCCGACCGCGCGAGCGTCATCCGGAACGGATTGCCGAACCGGGCCAGCAGCCTGCCGCGTGCATCGACCACCGCCACATCGGCGACGTGCGTGTTCTCGATCGCCTTGCCGCGGTACGTGACGACTGCTGCGCGTTGGGTGTCCATCTTATGTTGTCTCCATGCTCGGGGCCTGCTTGCCGGGGCCCTTCCAACCGGTACGGCAGTGTAGCGAGTCGCCGCGCCACGCGCCGGCCCGGCCATGGAAAGCGGTGTTGCATATGACGCAAAGGCGATCGCGCCCCCACGAAGACCTGACCGAATTAGTACAAAAACCATTCAATCGTTTACAGAATTAGTACCAATCCGTAGAATTGCGACCGCAAACGCGAATCATACGCATTTACATTGACGTTTTCCGATGTTCCGCACTGCCCGGCCTGCATCGAGAAGACGCGCCTGCTCACCGAATCTTCTGCTGCCTCTCGATATGCCCGCCCAGTTCAAGACGAGGCCTCGCGCCCTCGTGTCGGCGCTGACCTGCTCCGTTTTCCTGACCCCGCTGCTCGCCTCCGCCGAAACGGCACCGCCCCCCGCCGCCGACCGGCCGGCCCCGTCCGCCGACGTGCAGGCGACGCTGCCGACGATCACGATCCAGTCGTCCGCGCCGTCGGACATGCAGGTGAAGCAATCGCCGTCGTACAAGTTCACCGCGCCGCTGCTCGATACGCCGCGCTCGGTCACGGTGATCCCCGAGCAACTGATCAAGGAAAAGAACGTCACGTCGTTCGCGGACGCGCTGCGCTCGGTACCGGGCATCACGTTCCTCGGCGGCGATGCGGCCGCGAACCCGTCGGCCGACCGCCCGGTGATCCGCGGCTTCGAATCGCGCAACTCGATCTTCGTCGACGGGATGCGCGACTCGGGGCTGCAGAACCGCGAAACGTTCGCGGTCGAGCAGATCAGCGTGATCAAGGGCCCCGATTCGGTCTATGCGGGCCGCGGCTCGGTGGGCGGCAGCATCGACATCGTCACGAAGACGCCGAAGAACGACGATTTCATCAACAGCAGCATCGGCTTCGGCACCGACGGCTACAAGCGCGCGACGGTCGACGCGAACCGCAAGATCAACGACACGACGGCCGTGCGCCTGAACGTGATGGGTCACGACGCGAACCAGGCCGGCCGCAACGACGTATACAACAAGCGCTGGGGTGTCGCGCCGTCGATCGTGTTCGGGCTGAATACGCCGACCACGGTCACGATCAGCTACTACCACATGAACTCGTACGACATGCCGGACTTCAGCGTGCCGTTCCGCGCGTCGGGCGGCACGCCGGTGCCGACCGATCGCGGGCAGTTCTTCGGGTTGAACACGCGCGACTACCGCTACGGGCAGACCGACACCGCCGAAGTGCGCGTCGAGCACAAGCTCAACGACGACTGGAAGCTGAAGAACACGACGATGTTCGGCCGCTCGACGCTCGATTACGTCGCGACGAACCCGCAGATCCTCGCGTCGAACCCGAACATGCTGAGCCTGCAGGCAAAGAGCGGCAAGTACGCGCTCAACGGCTTCTCGAACCAGACCGAGGTGACCGGCAGCGCGAGCCTGTTCGGCATGAAGCACACGATGACGGCCGGCGTCGAGTTCAGCCATGAACAGGCGCGCTACGAGGGCTACCTCGTGTCGGATTCGGCCGGCCACAACATCCGCTCGGGCGGCCCGTGCTCGGTGGCCGGCAACTGCACGCCGCTCGCGGGCGGCTGGAACCCGAACATGCCGTGGACCGGCAGCATCGTGCTGAACGGCGACAAGGGCTTCCCCGGCGCGACGACGAACACGCGCACCGACACCGTGTCGGCGTACATCTTCGATACCGTGAAGCTGTCCGAGCGCTGGCAGTTCAACACGGGGCTGCGCTTCGACCGCTACGACACGACCGGCAAGCAGGCCGGCGTCGCCGACCTGTCGAACACGTCGAACCTGTTCAGTTACCAGTTCGGCCTCGTGTTCAAGCCGGTGAGCAACGTGAGCCTGTATGCGTCGTACGGCACGTCGTCGAACCCGCCGGGGTCGAACGGCGGCCTCGGCGGCGGTACCGACCAGATCACCGCGACGAACCAGGACCTCGCGCCGGAGCGCTCGCGCAACATCGAGATCGGCGCGAAGTGGGACGTGCTGCGGGATCAACTGTCGCTGACGTCGGCGCTGTTCCAGACCGAGAAGACCAACGCGCGCGTGAGCGACGGCCTCGGTCACACGGTCAACGCGGGCAAGCAGCGCGTGCGCGGTTTCGAATTCGGCTTCGCGGGCAACATGACGCCGAAGTGGCACGTGTTCGGCGGCTACTCGTACCTGAACGCGATCACGACCGACGCGGGCCCCGGCAACCCGGGCGCATCGGGCCTGCCGATGGTGATGGTGCCGAAGCACAACTTCACGCTGTGGACGAGCTACGACGTGATGCCGAAGCTCACGCTCGGCGCCGGTGCGACGGTGATGAGCCAGACCTATGCGTCGGTGTCCGCGACGACGAAGAAATGGACGCCCGGCTACGCGCGCTTCGACGCGGCCGCCACCTGGCGCGTGAACAAGACGATGGACGTCCAGCTGAACGTGCAGAACCTGTTCGACAAGAAGTATTACGCGAGCGCGTACCCGATCTACGCGACCTGGGCGCCGGGCCGTTCGGCGATGGTCACGCTCAACTTCTATCAGTAACGCGGCTGGCGGCGGGGGGGCGTGGTACGCCCCTCCTCGCCGCGCTCACCACGGCAGCGAATACGTCTTCACGTTCGTGAAGCTCTTCATCGCTTCCTGCACGCCTTCCTTGTACCCCAGCCCCGAATCCTTCACGCCGCCGAACGGCGTCAGTTCGAGCCGGTAGCCCGGCACTTCGCGCACGTTCACGCTGCCGACTTCCAGCTCGGTGATGAAGCGCGTGATGTGATCGAAGCGGTTCGTGCAGACCGACGACGACAGCGCATAGTCGGTGCTGTTCGACATCCGGATCGCTTCGTCGATGTCGCGGAAACGCATGATCGGCGACACGGGCCCGAAGGTTTCGTATTTCACGAGCGGCATGTCGGGCGTCACGCGATCGATCACCGTCGGCGAATACAGCGCGCCGTCGCGCACGTTGCCGACCAGCAGCCGGGCCCCGCGCGCGATCGCGTCGTTCACCTGCCGCTCGCAGAACTTCGCGGCCGCTTCGTCGATCACCGTACCCATGTCCACCGACGGATCGGCCGGATTGCCGTACGACCACGCACGCGTTTTTTCGACGACCAGCCCGGTGAAGCGATCGGCCACCGACTCGTGCACGAGCATCCGCTTGATCGCCGTGCAGCGCTGCCCCGAGTTCCTGTACGAACCCGACACCGCGAGCGTGCTCGCTTCGTCGAGATCGGCGTCTTCCATCACGATGATCGGATCGTTGCCGCCGAGTTCGAGCACCGCGCGCCGGTAGCCCATCCGCGCCGCGATCGACTTGCCGATCGATACGCCGCCCGTGAACGTGATGAGGTCGATCGCCGGGTTCGTGATCAGCTCGTCGGCGATCTCCTGCGGGTCGCCGGTGAGCACCTGCAGCATCTGCGGCGGCAGGCCGACTTCGTACAGGATGTCCGCGAACAGGTAGCACGACAGCGGCACCTTCTCGGACGGCTTCACGACGATCCGGTTGTTGGTCGCGATCGACGGCACGATCTTGTGCGCAACCTGGTTCATCGGGTGGTTGAACGGCGTGATCGCCGAAATCACGCCGAGCAGCGGGTCGCGCTGCGTGTACACGCGGCGCTTCTTGCCGTGCGGGGTCAGGTCGCACGAGAAGATCTGTCCGTCGTCCTTCAGCACTTCGCCGGCGCCGAACGTCAGCACGTCGGCCACGCGGCCCGCCTCGTACGTCGAATCCTTGATGCACAACCCGGCCTCGGCCGTGATCAGCGCCGCGATCTCCGCCGTGCGCGCACGCACGATGTCGGCCGCGCGGCGCAGGATCGCCGCGCGATCGTGGCGCGTGAGCGCCGGCCGGTATGCGCGCGCGGCCGCGAACGCGCGCCGCACGTCGTCGAGCGTCGCCTTCGGCACGGTGCCGACCAGCGCGCCGTCGTACGGGTTGCGCACTTCGATCACCGCGTC
>NZ_LDVA01000259.1:0-24496 GCF_050768715.1 Burkholderia sp. ZZQ-2
AGGGCACGGCCGCGCGGCGGTTCACGCCGTCCACGCAGGCTGCCGGCGGTGCGCCGGTGCCGGGCGGCCAGCCCCCGGGCGCGGTTCCGGCGATCCAGCCGCAGTTCCAGTTCCATCGTCCGCCGCCGCCGAACGCGTCGAACGAGGCGTCGCCGCCGGTCGGCCCGCAAGGCTCCGACACGCTGCAGAACCAGCCGCTCACCGCGCCGGCGCAATAAGCCCGCGCGCGGAAACAGGGCGGCATGCGCCGCCCGCCTTTAGACCTGTCGTGTAGAAAGCCATGAAGATTGCGATTGCCGGCGCATCGGGCCGTATGGGCCGGATGCTGATCGAAGCCGTTCTCAACGATTCCGACGCGCAGCTCGTCGGCGCGCTCGACCGCGCCGATTCGCCGTTCCTCGGCCAGGACGCCGGCGCGTTCCTCGGCAAGGAAACCGGGGTCAGGCTGACCGCCGATCTCGACGCCGTGTTCGCGCAGGCCGACTACCTGATCGATTTCACGCGTCCGGAAGGCACGATGGCCCATATCGAGGCCGCGCTGCGCCACGACGTGAAGCTCGTGATCGGCACGACCGGCTTCACCGCCGAGCAGAAGGCCGGGCTGCAGGCCGCGGCGGGCAAGATCGGCATCGTGTTCGCGGCGAACATGAGCGTCGGCGTGAACGTCACGCTGAAGCTGCTCGAATTCGCGGCGAAGCACTTCTCGCACGGCTACGACATCGAGATCATCGAGGCGCATCACCGCCACAAGGTCGACGCGCCGTCGGGCACCGCGCTGATGATGGGCGAAGCGGTCGCCGGCGCGCTCGGGCGCTCGCTCGACGATTGCGCGGTGTACGGCCGCCACGGCGTGACGGGCGAACGCGATCCGTCGTCGATCGGCTTCGCGGCGGTGCGCGGCGGCGACATCGTCGGCGATCACACCGTGCTGTTCGCCGGGATCGGCGAGCGCATCGAGATCACGCACAAGTCGTCGAGCCGCGTGTCGTATGCGCAGGGCGCGCTGCGCGCGGTCCGCTTCCTGTCGGCGCGCGGCGCCGGCCTGTTCGACATGCAGGACGTGCTCGGCCTGCGCTGACCCCACGGGGAAACTCCGATGGCGATACCCACCGGCGTTGTCCACTACCTCGAAAGCGGCGATGCGATCACGCATGCCGTCGCCTATGTGCTGCTGGCGATGTCCGTCGCCAGCTGGTGCTTCCTCCTCATGAAAGCCTGGCTGCTGGTCCGCGCGAAGCGGCAGGGGCCGCGCGCGCTCGCCGCGTTCTGGCGCGCGCCGTCGCTCGACGCGGGCATAACCGCGCTCGCCGGCGCCGATCGCGAGCGCGTGTTCGTGCCGCTCGCCGAAGCCGCGCGCGATGCGGCCGACGATCACGACCCGGCCGCGCTGGCCGCGCGCGTCGAGCGCGGCGAACGCGTGCTGCGTGCGTTGCGGCACGCGATGCTGCGCTCGCAGCGGCGCCTCGAATTCGGCCAGGTGCTGCTCGCGTCGATCGGCAGCACCGCGCCGTTCGTCGGGCTGCTCGGCACCGTGTGGGGCATCTATCACGCGCTCGGCAGCATCGCCGCGAGCGGGCAGGCGCAGATCGAGAGCGTCGCGGGGCCGGTCGGCGAGGCGCTGATCATGACCGCGTTCGGGCTCGTGGTCGCGATTCCCGCGGTACTGGCCTACAACATCCTCGGGCGGCTCGTGCGGCAGCTCGCCGAGGAACTCGACGGTTTCGCGCGCGACCTGCACGTGTTCGTCTGCGCGCAGGAAGCCTGACGCGCCCATTCCGGAGGAGCGACCATGGCATTCGGCGGACTCGAGCACCACAAGACGTCCGCGCCGATGGCGGAGATCAACATGACGCCGCTGATCGACGTGATGCTGGTGCTGCTCGTCATTTTCATCATCACCGCGCCGCTGATGACGCACGCGATCCGGCTCGACCTGCCGAAGGTCGCGGCCAGCGTTGCGCGCGACACGCCGCAATCCGTCACCTTGTCGATCGACGACGCGGGCAAGCTGTACTGGGACGACACGCCGGTGGCGCTCGACGCGCTGCCCGCGCGCTTCCGGGCCGCCGCCGCGGGCGGTGCGCCGCCCGAGCTGCGGCTGCGAGCGTCGCGCGCGACCCGCTACGACGTGATCGCGCAGGTGATGGGCGCCGCGCAGGCCGCCGGCCTCACGCGGATCGGCTTCGTGACCGACGTGCCGCCGCAGGCGGGCGGTTCTGCGGCGGCGCCTGCCGTGCCGGCCAACCGCTGAGCGGATCCGGCGGGCCTGTCCCTGGCGCAGGATCGGGCCGCCCGCCGCAAGACCGGTCGAATGGGCCGGCGCGGGCGGTATAATCAACGTTTTTCCCGGTTGGCAGGCTCTTTTCAGGTAACCCGGAATTTTCCAGGCTACCCGGGCATGCTGCGGGTTGCCCGGAAAATTCCCGGAAACCGTGAACAGGTCGGCAACAGCGAACCTGCCGGTCCGCCGGGCAAGCACGATTTTCGATCCACTCCTGCGCGCGCCGTCGCGCCGCTTAAAGCCTAGTCCGAACCACACCATGCACGAGAGATACGTACCCGCCGACGTCGAAGCCGCCGCCCAGGGCGACTGGCGCGCAGCCGATGCCTACAAGACGCAGGAAGATTCGCAGAAGCCGAAGTTCTACTGCGTGTCGATGCTGCCGTACCCGTCCGGCAAGCTGCACATGGGTCACGTGCGCAACTACACGATCAACGACGTGATGTACCGCTATCTGCGGATGAACGGCTACAACACGCTGATGCCGATGGGCTGGGATGCGTTCGGGATGCCGGCCGAGAACGCCGCGATGGCGAACGGCGTGCCGCCCGCGAAGTGGACCTACGACAACATCGACTACATGAAGGGCCAGATGCAGTCGATGGGCCTCGCGATCGACTGGTCGCGCGAGATCGCGACGTGCAAGCCGGACTACTACAAGTGGAACCAGTGGCTGTTCCTGAAGATGCTCGAGAAGGGCATCGCGTACAAGAAGACGGGCACCGTGAACTGGGACCCGGTCGACCAGACCGTGCTCGCGAACGAGCAGGTGATCGACGGCCGCGGCTGGCGCTCGGGCGCGCTCGTCGAGAAGCGCGAGATCCCGATGTACTACCTGCGCATCACGCAGTACGCGGATGAGCTGCTGAACGACCTCGACGGCCTCGGCTGGCCCGAGCGCGTGAAGATCATGCAGCAGAACTGGATCGGCAAGAGCTTCGGCGTGAACTTCGGCTTCCCGTACGAACTCGACGGCGAGAAGAAGCTGCTGCGCGTGTTCACGACGCGCGCCGATACCATCATGGGCGTCACGTTCTGCGCGATCGCGGCCGAGCATCCGCTGGCCACGCGCCTCGCGCAGGACAAGCCCGAGCTGCTCGCGTTCATCGACGAATGCAAGCGCGGCGGTGTCGCCGAGGCCGACGTCGCGACGATGGAGAAGAAGGGCGTCGCGACGGGCTTCTCGGTCACGCACCCGCTGACCGGCGAGCCGGTCGAGGTGTGGATCGGCAACTACGTGCTGATGAGCTATGGCGAAGGCGCGGTGATGGGCGTGCCGGGTCACGACGAGCGCGATTTCGCGTTCGCGAAGAAATACGACCTGCCGATCAGGCAGGTGATCTCGGCCGAAGGCCAGCAGTACTCGCTCGACGCGTGGCAGGAGTGGTACGGCGACAAGGAAACCGCGGTCTGCGTGAACAGCGGCAAGTACGACGGCCTGCGCTACACGGAAGCCGTCGACGCGGTCGCGGCCGACCTGAACGCCGGCGGTTTCGGCGACAAGCAGGTCACGTGGCGCCTGCGCGACTGGGGCGTGTCGCGCCAGCGCTACTGGGGCACGCCGATCCCGATCATCCACTGCCCGTCGTGCGGCGACGTGCCGGTGCCCGAGCAGGATCTGCCCGTCGTGCTGCCGGAAGACCTCGTGCCGGACGGCTCGGGCAACCCGCTCGCGAAGTCGGAAGCGTTCCTGAACTGTTCGTGCCCGAAGTGCGGCGCGGCCGCGAAGCGCGAAACCGACACGATGGACACCTTCGTCGATTCGTCGTGGTACTTCTCGCGCTACACGGCGCCGGACGCCGAGACGATGGTCGACGCGCGCACCGACTACTGGATGCCGATGGATCAATACATCGGCGGCATCGAGCACGCGATCCTGCACCTGCTGTATTCGCGCTTCTGGACCAAGGTGATGCGCGACCTCGGCCTCGTGAAGTTCGGCGAGCCGGCGAAGAACCTGCTCACGCAGGGGATGGTGCTGAACGAGACGTTCTACCGTGAAGACGCTTCCGGCAAGAAGACCTGGTACAACCCGGCCGACGTGACGGTCACGCACGACGACAAGGGCCGCCCGGTCGGCGCGACGCTGAATACGGACGGCCAGCCGGTCGTGCTCGGCGGCATCGAGAAGATGTCGAAGTCGAAGAACAACGGTGTCGATCCGCAGGTGCTGATCGACCAGTACGGCGCCGATACCGCGCGCCTGTTCACGATGTTCGCCGCGCCGCCCGAGCAGCAGCTCGAGTGGTCGGGTGCGGGTGTCGAGGGCGCGAGCCGCTTCCTGCGCCGCGTGTGGAGCTTCGGTGCGACGAACCGTGAAGCGCTCGCCGCGCGCGCGGGCTTCGATGCGGCCGCGCTCGGCGAAGCCGACAAGGCGCTGCGCCGCGAAATCTACAGCGTGCTGAAGCAGGCCGATTTCGATTACCAGCGCCTGCAGTACAACACGGTTGTGTCAGCCGCGATGAAGATGCTGAACGCGATCGACGGCGCGAAGGGCGCGACGCCCGGCGTGCTGCGCGAAACGTACGGCGTGCTGCTGCGCGTGCTGTACCCGGTCGTGCCGCACGTCACGTTCGAGCTGTGGAAGGCGCTCGGCTATGCGGACGAATTCGGCCCGCTGCTCGACGCACCGTGGCCGAAGGTCGACGAGGCCGCGCTCGAGCAGGCCGAGATCGAACTCGTGCTGCAGGTGAACGGCAAGGTGCGCGGCGCGCTGAAGGTCGCGAAGGACGCGAGCCGCGAGGCGATCGAAGCTGCGGCGGTGGCCGACGAAGCGTTCGCGAAGTTCAGCGACGGCAAGCCGGCGAAGAAGATCGTCGTCGTGCCGGGCCGCCTCGTGAACATCGTCGTCTGACGGCCGCCGGCCGTCGGACGTACCCAGAAGGAGCGAAGGTGATCCGCAGATCGTTTTTGATGCTCGCCGTCGGCAGCGCGGTCGCGCTGTCGGCATGCGGCTTCCAGTTGCGCGGCCAGCAGGACTACGCGTTCAAGCACCTGCTGATCGTCGGCGCGCCGGCGCCGGTCGAGGCGCGCTTCGTGCGCCTCGTCGAGGCCGGCAGCGACACGAAGATCGTCAAGTCGGCGGACGACGCCGACGCCGTGCTGCGCATGTGGGAGTCGCGCGGGCAGAATACGCTGACGCTCAACAAGTTCGGCTCGGCGCAGGAATACGCACTGTTCTATACGCTGAGCTACACGCTCACGAGCAAGGACGGCACCGTGCTGATCCCGCCGAGCGCGATCGCGCTGAATCGCGCGATGACGTACAGCGACCAGTACACGAACGCGAAGGCGCAGGAAGCCGACATCCTGTACGGCGACATGCAGAACGACGCGGTCGACCAGCTGATGCGGCGTCTCGCGATCGTCCACTCGCTGACGCCGGCGCCGGAAGACGTGGTGCCGGGTGTCGCGCCGCGCGCGCCGTTGCCGCCGCCGCCGCTCTGATCGACGGCATACGCACCGATGCAATTGCGACTTGATGCACTGGAGCCGCACCTCGCGAAGGGGTTGGCCGGGCTCTATACCGTGTACGGCGACGAGCCGCTGCTCGCGCAGGAGGCGTGCGACCGCATTCGTGCGGCCGCGCGTGCGGCCGGTTTCACCGAGCGTTCGGTGCATACGGTCGAGCGCGGTTTCGACTGGAGCGTGCTGCTCGGCGCGACCCAGGCGATGTCGCTGTTCGGCGAGCGCCAGCTGATCGAGCTGCGCATTCCGTCGGGCAAGCCCGGCAAGGAAGGCGCCGACGCACTGAAGACGCTCGCGGCCACGCCCAACCCCGACGCGCTGATGCTCGTCACGTTGCCGCGCCTCGACGCGGCCACGCAGAAATCCGCCTGGTTTACCGCGCTGCAGAACGGTGGCGTCGCGCTGAAGATCGATCCGGTCGACCGCGCGCAGCTGCCGAACTGGATCGGCCAGCGTCTCGCGATGCAGGGCCAGCGCGCCGCGCCCGGCGAGGACGGGCGGCGCGCGCTGCAGTTCATCGCCGAGCGCGTCGAAGGCAACCTGCTCGCCGCGCACCAGGAAATCCAGAAGCTCGGGCTGCTGTATCCGCAGGGCGCGCTGTCGTTCGAACAGGTGCACGACGCGGTGCTGAACGTCGCGCGTTACGACGTCTTCAAGCTGAACGAAGCGATGCTCGCCGGCGACGCCGCGCGGCTTGCGCGGATGATCGACGGGCTGAAGGGCGAGGGCGAGGCGATTGTGCTGGTGATGTGGGCCGTCGTCGAGGAACTGCGCACGCTGCTGCGGATCAAGCGCGGCACGACGGCCGGCAAGCCGCTGGCGACGCTGCTGCGCGAGAACCGCGTGTGGGGGCCGCGCGAGCGGCTGATTGGCCCCGCGCTGAACCGTGTGTCGGAAGCCGTGCTCGAGAAGGCACTCGCGTTTGCCGCGAAGCTCGACCGGCAGGTCAAGGGGCTCACGGCCGTCGTGCCGGGCCGGCGCACGCAGGACGAGCCACCGCCCGATCCGTGGGACGGGCTGTTCCAGCTCGCGATGACGGTGGCCGGTGCCTGCGGCGAGCGACCGCCGACCGCGGGCCGCGTGCGACGCTAAGTCCCGTCCGGGCCTTCAGCGCGCGCTGCGCAACCCGCATACAATGTTTCGATCACGGGCGCGGCTCTCCGGCCGCCGTCCACGCTTCCCCACGAATTCATGCCGCCCAGCGCGGCGCGCTTCTCGAGTCACACGATGGATATCGATCAGTACATGACCGACCTGGGCCGTCGCGCCCGGCACGCTTCCCGCGCGATGGCGCGCGCCAGCACGGCCGCGAAGAACGCGGCACTCGACGCTGTGGCTCGCGCGATCGAACGCGACGCGCAGGCACTGAAGGACGCGAACGCCCGCGATGTCGCCCGTGCCCGTGAAAAGGGGCTCGATGCAGCGTTCGTCGATCGCCTGACGCTGTCGGACAAGGCGCTGAAGACGATGGTCGAGGGATTGCGCCAGGTTGCGTCGCTGGCCGATCCGATCGGCGAGATCGGCAACCTCAAGTACCGCCCGAGCGGAATCCAGGTGGGCCAGATGCGGGTGCCGCTCGGCGTGATCGGCATCATCTACGAATCGCGCCCGAACGTGACGATCGACGCGGCCGCGCTGTGCCTGAAGTCGGGCAACGCGACGATTCTGCGCGGCGGCTCCGAAGCGCTCGAATCGAACGCGGCGCTCGCGAAGCTGATCGGCGAAGGGCTCGAAGCCGCCGGCCTGCCGCAGGATGCGGTGCAGGTCGTCGCGACGGCCGATCGCGCGGCGGTCGGCAAGCTGATCACGATGACCGAATACGTCGACGTGATCGTGCCGCGCGGCGGCAAGAGCCTGATCGAGCGCCTGATCAACGAGGCCCGCGTGCCGATGATCAAGCACCTCGACGGCATTTGCCACGTGTACGTCGACGATCGCGCCGACCTCGGCAAGGCGCTGACCGTCTGCGACAACGCGAAGACGCACCGCTACGGCACCTGCAACACGATGGAGACGCTGCTCGTCGCGAGCGGTGTCGCGGCGAAGCTGCTGCCGCCGCTCGGCCAGCTGTATCGCGACAAGCAGGTCGAGCTGCGCGTCGATGCGGCCGCGCGCGCGGTGCTCGCCGATGCGGGCGTCGGCCCGCTCGTCGATGCCACCGAGGAAGACTGGCACACCGAGTATCTCGCGCCGGTGCTCGCGATCAAGGTCGTCGACGGCCTCGACGCCGCGATCGAGCACATCAACCATTACGGCTCGCATCACACGGATGCGATCGTCACCGAGGATCACGACCGCGCGATGCGGTTCCTGCGCGAAGTCGATTCGGCGAGCGTGATGGTCAACGCGTCGACGCGTTTCGCGGACGGTTTCGAATTTGGCCTCGGCGCGGAAATCGGCATCTCGAACGACAAGCTGCACGCACGCGGCCCCGTCGGCCTGGAAGGGCTGACGTCGCTGAAGTACGTCGTGCTCGGGCACGGCGAAGGCCGCCAATAACAAGCGAGGCACACAACCGATGGCGATGCTCTGGGTCAAGACGTTCCATATCGTTCTGATCGCCGCGTGGTTCGCGGGGCTCTTCTACCTGCCGCGCATCTACGTGAACCTGGCGATGGAAACCGATCCGGCCGCCGTGCGGCGCCTGTTGCTGATGGCGCGCAAGCTGTTCCGCTTCATGACAATGATCGCGGTGCCGGCGCTGGCCTGCGGGTTGTGGCTGTGGCTTTCGATCGGCATCGGGCAGGGGCAGGGCTGGATCCACGCGAAGGTGACGGTCGTGCTGCTGCTCATCGTCTATCACGCCTATTGCGGGCACCTGCTGCGGGTGTTCGAGCGTGGCGAGAACCGCCGCACCGACAAGTGGTATCGCGTGTTCAACGAGCTGCCGGTGCTCGGCATGCTCGCGGCGGTCGCGTTGGTCGTGATCAAGCCGTTTTGAGCGGCGCGGCCGGCGCGGTTGCCGGTGCGGAACCCTGCGCAGCGGCGCCCCTCGGGGCGCCGTTCGTCGTTTACGCGCGCGCTGCCTGCCGCCTGCTCAATCCTTCGTGCCGTCGTCGATCCGCCGGCGCGTGATCGCCTCCTTCGCGCGGCCGACCCGTTCCATGAGCGCGGGGCCGCGCGACAGCGCGACGCCGACCGCGAGAATGTCGCCGATCGCGAGATGCGACATCCGCGACGTCATCGGCGAGAACACGTCGGTTTCCTCCGCGACGTTCGACGCGAGGCTCACTGTCGCGAGCTTCGCGAGCGGCGAATGGCTCTGCGTGATCGCGACGACTTTCGCGCCGCACGCGAGCGCGGAGCGCGCGGCGTCGACGATGTCGCGCGTGCGGCCGGTGTTCGAGATCGCGACGACGACGTCGTGGGGCCCGAGCAGCGCCGACGACATCGAGAACGTGTGCGGGTCCGAATACGCGACGCTCGGCACGCCGAGCCGGAAGAACTTGTGCTGGATGTCCTGCGCGGCGATGCCGGAGCCGCCGGCGCCGTAGAACTCGATCCGCGATGCGTTCGACAGCAGCGCGATCGCTTCGGCGACGCTGCCGGCCGACAGGCTGTTGCGCACCTCGATCAGCGCGCCGATCGTACGGTCGAACACCTTGCCGATGATGCCGGGCGCCGGTTCGTCGGGCTCGACGTCGCGATAGACCGACGACACGCCCGGCGCGACGCTCTGCGCGAGCCGGATCTTGAATTCGCGGAAGCCGCTGCAGCCGAGCGCCTGGCAGAACCGCGCGATCGTCGGCTGGCTGACGCCCGCGCGCGTCGACAGCTCGGTCATCGCGAGGTCGAGCACCTCGCGCGGCGCGGCGAGGATGTAGTCGGCGAGCTTGCGCTCGGACGGGCGCAACTCGGCGCGGATCGCTTCAATGCGGGGCAGCATGGACGGGCAGGCAGAAATCGGGTTCGGATGAGCGAGTGTATCGCAATCGAATTGTAGAAAATCTACATGAAATTACTAGCTGATATGTCGGCATTTTATGGCATGCGGGATACCGATGATTAGGGTTTTCACTAGGTAAAGCCTTGCTGGTGGCGGGAATAAGGGTTGCGCACATGCGGATCGACATTGCGCGCTTGTAGTTTTTCTACTAGACTGGCTTCGTTCGTTCGACGCACTCGATCGTTCCCACGATTCCAACCGCCGGTGTCGGCCGGCATACAGGAGCGCCCAGCATGACATCGCTGCACCCCACTCTGGCGAAGGTCACCGAACGCGTGATCGCCCGCAGCCAATCGACCCGTTCCGCCTATCTGCAGCGCATCGACGGCGCGCAGGGCAAGTTCCCGGCACGCGGCGCACTGTCGTGCGCGAACCTCGCGCACGGTTTCGCGGGCCTCGAGGGCAACGACAAGTTCTCGATCAAGGCGATCCGCGAGCCGAACATCGGCATCGTGTCCTCGTACAACGAGATGCTGTCCGCGCACGCGCCGTACAAGGATTTCCCCGAAATCATCAAGGCGGCCGCGCGCGAGAACGGCGGCGTCGCGCAGTTCGCGGGCGGCGTGCCGGCGATGTGCGACGGCGTCACGCAGGGCAACCCGGGGATGGAGCTGTCGCTGTTCTCGCGCGAGGCAATCGCGATGGGTACGGCGATCGCGCTCACGCACAACATGTTCGACGCGGCGCTCTGCCTCGGCATCTGCGACAAGATCGTGCCGGGCCTGCTGATCGGCGCGCTGCAGTTCGGCCATCTGCCGACGATCTTCGTGCCGGCCGGCCCGATGACGAGCGGTCTGTCGAACGACGACAAGGCGAAGATCCGCCAGCAGTTCGCGACCGGCCAGGTCGGCCGCGACGCGCTGCTCGAAGCCGAATCGGCCGCGTATCACGGCCACGGCACCTGCACGTTCTACGGCACCGCGAACAGCAACCAGATGCTGATGGAGCTGATGGGGCTGCACCTGCCGGGCTCGGCATTCGTTCATCCGCACACGCCGCTGCGCACCGCGCTGACGGCCGAGGCCGCGCGCCGCGTGCTCGACCTGACCGTCGAACGCGGCCACTACACGCCGATCGGCCACGTGATCGACGAGAAGGCGATCGTCAACGGGATCGTCGCGCTGCTCGCGACGGGCGGCTCGACCAACCACACGCTGCACCTCGTCGCGATCGCACGCGCGGCCGGCATCCTGATCGACTGGAACGACTTCGACGAACTGTCGGCCGTCGTGCCGCTGCTCGCGAAGATCTACCCGAACGGCAAGGCCGACGTGAACCACTTCCACGCCGCGGGCGGCGTGGCCTTCCTGGTGCGCAACCTGCTCGAAGGCGGGCTGCTGCATGAAGACGTGACGACCGTCGCGGGCAAGGGCCTGTCGCACTACACGAAGGAGCCGAAGCTGATCGACGGCAAGCTGACGTGGGTCGACGGCGCGGCCGAGAGCCACGACACGAAGGTGCTGCGCGGCATCCGCGACCCGTTCCAGCCGGACGGCGGCCTGCGCCTGATGCAGGGCCGGCTCGGCCGCGGCGTGATCAAGATTTCGGCGGTCGCGCCCGAGCACCGCAAGGTGACGGCGCCCGCGATCGTGTTCGATTCGCAGGAAGCCGTGCAGGAAGCCTTCGATCGCGGCGAGCTGAAGCGCGATTTCGTCGCGGTCGTACGCTTCCAGGGCGCGCGCGCGAACGGGATGCCCGAGCTGCACCGTTTGACGCCCCTGCTCGGCGTGCTGCAGGATCAGGGCTTCCACGTCGCGCTCGTCACCGACGGCCGCATGTCGGGCGCGTCGGGCAAGGTGCCGGCCGTGATCCACGTGTCGCCGGAAGCGCTGCTGGCCGGCCCGCTCGGCAAGGTGAAGACGGGCGATACGCTCGTGATCGACGCCGAAGCCGGCGTGCTCGACATCGAGGTCGACGCCGCCGAGTGGCAGGCACGCCCGGTCGCGCAGCCGCTGCACCAGGCCGAGAACGAGGTCGGTTTCGGGCGTGAACTGTTCGGCGTGTTCCGCGCGGCCGCCGCGCCGGCCGAGCAGGGCGCATCGGTTTTCGGCGCGCTGGTCGGCGAATCGGCCGCCCACGTCGCCGCATGAATTTCAAGGAGCCAATTCAATGAAGACGATTGCTGAAATCGTGAAGCTGGGCCCGGTCATCCCGGTGCTCGCATTCGACTCGGTCGAGCAGGGTGAACACGTGTCGCGCGCGTTGCACGCGGGCGGCGTGAAGGTACTCGAGATCACGCTGCGCACGCCGGCCGGCCTGGAAGCGATCCAGCGCGCGAGCCAGCTCGCCGACGACATCGTCGTCGGCGTCGGCACGATCACGAAGCCCGAGCATTGCGAGCAGGCGAAGCGCGCGGGCGCGAAGTTCGGCGTGTCGCCGGGGCTGACGAAAGAGCTGCACCTCGCGTCGCTCGACGCGGGCCTGCCGCTGCTGCCGGGCGTGATGACGCCGAGCGACATCATCCAGGCACTCGAATTCGGCTACGAGATCGTGAAGTTCTTCCCCGCTCAGCAAGCGGGCGGCGTGCCGATGCTGCAGGCGTTCCACGGCCCGTTCCCGGCGCTGAAGTTCTGCCCGACCGGCGGCATCACGGTCGAAACCGCCCCGAATTTCCTGAAGCTGCCGAACGTGGTGTGCGTCGGCGGCTCGTGGCTCACGCCGAAGGCCGCGCTCGCCGCGCAGGACTGGGCCGAAGTCACGCGTCTCGCGCAAGCCGCGAGCCAGCTTCCCCGTTAAGACTTGTACGGAATGATGGTTTGACCCTCGGAAGACAAGCGCTTAGTGCTTGTTTTACCGAGGGTTTTTGCTGATGGAACCGGTTCTATCCGCGAACCGTAAAGATAAGTAAAATTCAGCGTCCTGACGGTGGGGGTCTCCCCGCTGTTTCGGAGACCTGCATAGCCGGGCATACTCGCAACGATCGCCCGGTTCGAATAATCCCAAGGAGGAGTCCACATGGGGGCTGTCCAAGGCAGCATGCTGCTCATCTATACCGTGATCGCGATCGTGGCGTTGATCGTGATGATCGCGCGGTTCAAGATCTATCCGTTCCTGGTGCTCATCATCGTGTCGCTCGGCCTCGGCCTGGTGGTCGGGATGCCGATGGACAAGATCGTCAAGTCGTTCGAGACGGGCAACGGCAATACGCTCGGCCACATCGCGATCGTCGTCGGCCTCGGCACGATGCTCGGCAAGATGATGGCCGAATCGGGCGGCGCCGAACGGATCGCGACCACGCTGATCGACTGGTTCGGTGAAAAGAACATCCACTGGGCGATGATGTTCGTCGCGATCATCGTCGGCCTGCCGGTGTTCTTCGAAGTCGGCTTCGTGCTGCTGATCCCGATCGCGTTCAACGTCGCGAAGCGCACCGGCAAGTCGCTGCTCGTCGTCGGCCTGCCGATGGTGGCCGGCCTGTCGGTCGTGCACGGGCTGATCCCGCCGCACCCGGCCGCGCTGCTCGCGGTCCAGCAGTACGGCGCCGATATCGGCAAGACGATCGCATTCGGCCTGATCGTCGGCGTGCCGACCGCGATCGTCGCGGGCCCGCTGTTCGCGCTGACGATCTCGAAGTTCGTGAAGCTGCCGGAGAACAACCCGCTCGCCGCGCAATTCGTCGACACGCACACCGAAGGCAAGAAGCGCGAACTGCCGGGCTTCGGCATCACGCTGTTCACGATCCTGCTGCCGGTGATCCTGATGCTGGTCGGCAGCTGGGCCGACCTGCTGTTCGCGCCGAAGACGCTGCCGAACAACCTGCTGCGCTTTGCCGGCAACTCGGACGTCGCGCTGCTGATCGCCGTGCTCGTGAGCTTCTTCACGTTCGGCAAGCTGCAGGGCTTCAACCGCGACCAGATCCAGAAGTTCTGCGGCGAGTGCCTGGCGCCGATCGCCGGGATCACGCTGATCGTCGGCGCGGGCGGCGGCTTTGGCGGTATCCTGCGTGATAGCGGGATCTCGCAGCAGATCGTCGCAACGGCCACGCAGGCGCACCTGTCGCCGCTGCTGCTCGGCTGGTTCGTCGCCGCGCTGATTCGTCTGGCCACGGGCTCGGCAACGGTCGCGATGACGACGGCCTGCGGCATCGTCGCGCCGATCGCGGCGGCATCGGGGGCGGCGGTCCGTCCGGAGCTGCTGGTGCTCGCAACGGGCTCGGGCTCGCTGATCTTCTCGCACGTGAACGACGGCGGCTTCTGGCTGATCAAGGAATATTTCGGGATGACGGTCGGCCAGACGTTCAAGACCTGGACGCTGCTCGAAACGATCATCTCGATTCTCGGTCTGAGCTTCACGCTGCTGCTGAGCATGGTTTTGTAACAAGGGGTAGTCAATGATTCTGATCGCAATGGGCGTGTCGGGCGCGGGCAAATCGCGAATCGGCGAAATGCTGGCGGAACGCCTGTCGTGCAGCTATACCGACGGCGACGCGTTTCACAGCGCGGCGAACAAGGAAAAGATGCACCACGGCATTCCGCTGACCGACGACGACCGCTGGCCGTGGCTGCGCACGATCCGCGCGGCCATCGAGGAAAAGCAGCGCGCGGGCGAGACGGCCGTGTTCACGTGCTCGTCGCTGAAGCGGTCGTACCGCGACGTGCTGCGCGGCACCGACACCGACGTGCGGTTCGTGTATCTGAAGGGTTCGTTCGAGGTGCTGCACGAGCGCCTGAAGAGCCGCACCGGCCATTTCTTCGATCCGTCGCTGCTGAAGAGCCAGCTCGACACGCTCGAGGAACCGGGCCCGGACGAAGCGATCGAGGTCAGCATCGAGCTGACGCCCGAACAGATCGTCGATCAGGTCATGCTGAAGATCGGCATCGCGCAGCAGCACTGAGCGCGGTTCGCGGCATTCATCACGCAAAAGGCGCCCCGAGGGGCGCCTTTTGCGTTGGTGGCCGGCGGGCCGGTCAGGCCGTGGGCGCCTGCTTCGCGATGCCGTCGAGCAGTACGTCGAGCATCGTGTCGTGCACGGCTGCCGGATCGAGCTGCGCGTAGAGCGGGGCGGCCGCCTTGACGAGCGGATGCGCGGCGTCCGACAGCGCCTCCATTTCCGCGAGCTCGACGTCGTTCGCGGCGCGCGTGAGGCCGCCGGCTTCGGCCGCGGCAAGCCCGATCACGCTCGCATACCAGCCGACGCAAACCGATGGCAGCGCCGCGCGCGGGATGCCGGCGTCGGCCAGCGCGCGATGCACGGCCTCGATGTGCGCGAGATCGGCCGGCCCGGTACTCATGTGCCGCTGCAGCAGTGCGAAGGCGGCCGGGTAGCGCAGCGCGAGCGCGCGGTACTGGCGCGCGAGGTCTCGCAGCCGTTCGCGCCACGGCAGTGTGGCGTCGACCGGCACGAGTGAGCGCGACAGCGCGTTCGCGATCGCGCGGCTCAGGCCTTCCTTCGACTTGAAGTGGTACAGCACGCTCATCGGGTCGCAGCCGATCGACTGCGCGAGCTTGCGCACGCTGAACGCGGCTTCGCCGACGTCTTCGAGCAGCGCGAGCGCTGCCGCGACGATCGCATCCTTGTCGAGGCCGCGCGGGCCTTGGGCGGGTTTGTCTTTCATCGATACGGGCCGGTGTGCCGGTGCGGCACCGGCTGTAAACTTGACGAAAGCATATTCTACACTGTAGAATTATTTCTGCGGTGTAGAAATCGGGTGTCCCGGCACCTTTCAATACGTGCTTTCGCACAGTCCGGGATCCAGGCGGCACGAGCGTGCCCGCCGTCAACACGGGCCATCGCGCCCCTTTTCTCGTTGACACCCATGTGGAACCGGCTGCCCCACCCGCGAAGCCAGAAGGCTCTTCGACAGGCGGCCCAAGACCATGCAAGTGCAATCATGACTTTCAACAATCAACCCCTGATCCAGGGCGAATCGCGTTTCGAGCAAACGCAACTGAACATCGAAAAAGACAACTGGAACTGGTGCGATCCGGCCCGTCACGACGGCGAGCGCCCGGCGAACTGGTACGAGGCGTCGCTGTCGCGCCATGAAAACACCGCGCCGCTCGCGCACGACGCGGTATGCGACGTGCTCGTGATCGGCGCGGGTCTGCTCGGCGCATCGGCCGCACTGCATCTCGCCGAAGCGGGCGTCGACACGATCCTCGTCGACAAGCACCACGTCGGCTCGGCCGCATCGGGGCGCAACGGTGGGCAACTGACGCCCGGCCTCGCGCGCTGGGAAGCGGCCGACATGATCGACCACCTGTCGCACGACGACGCGAAGCGGCTGTGGCGCTTCGCGTCGACCGAATCGATGGACCTGATCGATACGATCGGTGCGCGTTACGCGCTCGAGCTTGACCGCAAACGCGGGCACATCACGGCGGCCGTCCACCCCGGCCACATGAGTGCGCTGCTGGACGGCGCGGATGCGCGCCGTCATCTCGGCGACGCGGGCGTGACGCTCGTCGGCCGCCATCAACTGCACGACGAATACGTGCGTTCGGGGCTGTACCACGGCGCGGCGATCGATGCGATCGGCGGGCAGATCCATCCGCTCGCACTGGTGCGCGGGCTCGTCCACGGTTTCCGCCTTAACGGCGGCACGCTGTACGAAGGCACCGAGGTACTCGAGCTCGACGAGACGCCCGCGGGCGTCGTCGCGACGACGCCGGGCGGCACGATCACCGCCCGCAAGGGCGTCGTGCTCGCGCTGCACAACACGACGTTCCGGCTGCTCGACGACGGCGCCGCGACGACCGTGCCGTTCTTTACCTATGTGAGCGTGACGGCGCCGCTCGACGTCGACGTCGCGACGCTGATGCCGGCCGGCATGCCCGTGTACGACACGCAGTTCCAGATCGACTACTACCGGCCGGTACGCGGCAACCGCCTGCTGTTCGGCGGGCAGGGCACCGGCACGTGCTGGGCGCAGCCCGACGTCAACGCGTATCTGCTGACGCGGCTGAACACGGTGTTCCCGCAGGTCGACGGCCAGTTCGCGCTCGATTACTGCTGGAGCGGCGTCAGCGACTTCACGCTGAACGGCGCGACCGACAGCCGCAAGACCGACGGCCGCGTGCCGATGTACATGGTGCAGGGCTGGAGCGGCCACGGCGTCGCGCAGACGGTGCGGATCGGCAAGGCGATCTGCGACGATTTCGTCGGACGCAACGACGATTTCTCGATGCTGACCGGCATCGACCATCGCGCGATTCCGCTTGGCCGCCAGTTGTCGCCGATCGCGATCCCGGCGGCGAAGGCTGCGATGAGCGTGATGAGCGCGCTCAATCCGGGGCGGATGATTTCGTTCTGAGCGGACGCGGCACGCCATGAAAAAGCCCGATGCGATTGCTCGCATCGGGCTTTTTTACGTACGGAGACGGGCGCTTACGCGATCCGCTTCGCGAGTTCGACGGCCTTGCCGATGTACGACGCAGGCGTCATCGCGAGCAGGCGATCCTTCGCGTCCTGCGGGATCGCGAGCGTGCCGACGAATTCCTGCAGCGCTTCGCGCGTGATGCCCTTGCCGCGCGTCAGTTCCTTCAGCTGCTCGTACGGGTTCTCGATGCCGTAGCGGCGCATCACCGTCTGCACCGGCTCGGCGAGCACTTCCCAGCAGTTGTCGAGATCTTCGTTCAGGCGCTGCGGATTCACTTCGAGCTTGTCGAGGCCGCGGATCAGCGAGTCGTATGCGAGCAGCGAGTAGCCGAGCGCGACGCCCATGTTGCGCAGCACCGTCGAGTCGGTCAGGTCGCGCTGCCAGCGCGACACCGGCAGCTTGTCGGCGAGGTGGCGCAGCGTCGCGTTCGCGAGGCCGAGGTTGCCTTCCGAGTTCTCGAAATCGATCGGGTTGACCTTGTGCGGCATCGTCGACGAGCCGATCTCGCCGGCCTTCGTCTTCTGCTTGAAGTAGCCGACCGAGATGTAGCCCCACACGTCGCGGTCGAGGTCGAGCAGGATCGTGTTCGCCCGTGCCACGGCGTCGAACAGCTCGGCCATGTAGTCGTGCGGCTCGATCTGGATCGTGTACGGGTTGAACGTGAGCTTCAGGCGGTTTTCGATCACGTCGCGCGAGAACGCTTCCCAGTCGAATTCCGGATACGCGGACAGGTGCGCGTTGAAGTTGCCGACCGCGCCGTTCATCTTGCCGAGGATCTCGACCTTCTCGATGCGCGCGATCGCGCGGTCGAGACGGGCCGCGACGTTCGCGAGCTCCTTGCCGAGCGTCGTCGGGCTGGCCGGCTGGCCGTGCGTGCGCGACAGCATCGGCTGGCCGGCCAGCGCGTGCGCGAGCGCGACGAGGCGCTGGTGGACCGTGCGCAGCGCCGGCACGATCACGTGCGTGCGCGCACCGGCGAGCATCATCCCGTGCGACGTGTTGTTGATGTCCTCGGACGTGCACGCGAAGTGGATGAATTCACTGGCCTTTTCGAGTTCTTCCTGGCCCTTCACCGATTCCTTCAGCCAGTATTCGACGGCCTTCACGTCGTGGTTCGTCACGCGCTCGATTTCCTTGATGCGCGCGGCGTCGTGGGCGGTGAAGCGCTCGGCGAGCTGCAGCAGGAACTGCTCGGAGGCTTCCGAGAAGCGCGGGACTTCCGCGAAGCCGGCGCGCGACAGCGCGATCAGCCAGTGCACCTCGACGGTGACGCGGTGGCGCATGAAGGCGGCTTCGGAGAGCCAGTCGCGCAGCGCTTCGGTCTTGCTGGCGTAGCGGCCGTCGATGGGCGAGAGCGCGGTGAGGGCGAAAAGCGTATCGGGACGAGTGTCGGACATGATCGGGCGGGCTTTGAGGGCCGGGTCGAGCGAGGAGGGAGAATCCGGCATTTTACCATCGGCGCGGGACGATTCCGGCCGCGCCCGGCGAGCTGCCGCCGCCGCGTGCCGACGCCATGCCGGCGCCCGCATCCGGCAGCGCGCCGGGCCGCTTGCGTGGCCGCCGGCCGGGCCCGCCCGCCGGTAGAATGCAGGCTTCTTCCCGACCGCCGCCCGCCGCGCCCGCCTGCATGGAACTGAAATGGCTCGAAGACTTCGTTTCGCTCGCGGAAACGCGCAGCTTTAGCCGGTCCGCCGAGCTGCGGCACGTGTCGCAGCCGGCGTTTTCGCGGCGCATCCAGGCGCTCGAGGCATGGCTCGCGACCGAATTGATCGATCGTTCGGTCTATCCGACGCGGCTGACGCAGGCCGGGCAGATCTTCTACGAGCAGGCGCTGACGATGCTGTCGCAGGCGCACGAGGCGCGCACGCTGCTGCGCGGCCATGTCGGCGCGCCGGTGCCGACGATCGAGTTCGCGGTGCCGCACACGCTGTCGCTCACGTATTTCCCGCGCTGGCTGCAGCGGATCGAGGCGAAGATGGGCCAGGTTCACACGCGGCTGCGCGCGCTGAACGTGCACGATGCGGTGCTGTCGCTCGTCGAGGGCGGCTGCGATCTCGTGATGGGCTACCACCACCCGAGCCACCCCGTCGCGCTCGACCCGGCGCGATACGACATGCTGATCCTCGGCAGCGAGCCGATCAGCCCGTTCTCGGCGCCGGGCCGCGCGGGGCGGCCGCGCTATACGCTGCCCGGCACGGCCGACGCGCGCGTGCCGTACCTGTCATATACGCCGAACGCGTATCTCGGCCGGATGACGGAGGTCATCGTCGCGAATGCGTCGACGCCGCTGTTCCTCGATCGCGTCTATGAAACCGACATGGCCGAAGGGCTGAAGGCGATGGCGCTCGCGGGCCACGGCGTCGCATTCCTGCCGCACAGCGCGGTCGAGGATGCGGTGGCGGGCGGCCGCCTGATCCGGCTCGACCGGTCGGTGCGCGGCGGCGCGCATCCGTTCACGCTGACGATGGAGATCCGGCTGTACTGCGACAAGCTCGCGCTGCAGGGCGACGATCCACGACAGAAGCTCGTGCGTGCGTTGTGGGACGTCGTGCGCGACGAACTGCGCGAATCCGCGGGTTAACCGTGGGCGGTTAACCGTCGATCGTCCGGCCCGGCCGGCTGTCGTCGGGCTTGCGGTGCCTGTCGGGCACCTTCCCGGCGGCCGGCCTGCGCCCGCGCAACACGATTTCTCGAGCACGCGATGCACGGCCGATCGCGGGCGTTCTTGCGCAAATCGACCGCAGATTTGCGAAAAATCGCGATCATGCAAGAAACGCATAATCGAATAAGCAAACGGCATTGGATAAAAAAAACGGGTTTTTCGACAATGTGCGCACTTCGTTGAACGTTGGAGCATCCATGTCTTCGCAACAGCAGTCCATCCCGTCCTACCTGCACGCCGACGATCTCGGCCCGTGGGGCAACTACCTTCAGCAGGTCGATCGCGTCGCACCGTACCTCGGCTCGCTGTCGCGCTGGCTCGAAACGCTGAAGCGTCCGAAGCGTATCCTGATCGTCGACTGCCCCATCGAACTCGACAACGGTACCGTCGCGCACTTCGAAGGCTATCGCGTGCAGCACAACGTGTCGCGCGGCCCGGGCAAGGGCGGCGTGCGCTACCACCAGGACGTGACGCTGTCGGAAGTGATGGCGCTGTCGGCATGGATGTCGGTGAAGAACGCAGCAGTGAACGTGCCGTACGGCGGCGCGAAGGGCGGCATCCGCGTCGACCCGCGCAAGCTGTCGCGTGGTGAGCTCGAGCGCGTCACGCGCCGCTACACCAGCGAAATCGGCATCATCATCGGCCCGAACACCGACATTCCGGCACCGGACGTCAACACCAACGAACAGGTGATGGCGTGGATGATGGACACGTACTCGATGAACCAGGGCCAGACGTCGACCGGCGTCGTGACCGGCAAGCCGATCGCGCTCGGCGGTTCGCTCGGCCGCAAGGAAGCAACGGGCCGCGGCGTGTTCGTCGTCGGCTCCGAAGCGGCGAAGAAGAAGGGCCTGGAAATCGAAGGCGCACGCATCGCGGTGCAGGGCTTCGGCAACGTCGGCGGCATCGCGGCGAAGCTGTTCCAGGAAGCGGGTTCGAAGGTGATCGCGGTGCAGGATCACACGGGCACGATCTACCAGCCGGCCGGCCTCGATTCGAACAAGCTGCTCGACCACGTTGCCCGCACGGGCGGCGTCGCGGGCTTCGAAGGCGCGGAGCCGATGCCGAACGACGAGTTCTGGACGGTCGAAACCGACATCCTGATCCCGGCGGCACTGGAAAACCAGATCACCGAGAAGAACGCAGCGAAGATCCGCACGAAGATCATCGTCGAAGGCGCGAACGGCCCGACGACGACGGCGGCGGACGACATCCTGACCGCGAACGGCGTGCTCGTGATCCCCGACGTGATCGCGAATGCGGGCGGCGTGACCGTGTCGTACTTCGAGTGGGTGCAGGATTTCTCGAGCTTCTTCTGGACGGAAGACGAGATCAACCACCGTCTCGAGCGCGTGATGCGCGAAGCGTTCTCCGGCGTGTGGGCGGTCGCGGAAGAGCACAAGGTGTCGGTGCGTACGGCGGCGTTCATCGTGGCGTGCAAGCGCATCCTGATGGCGCGCGAAATGCGTGGCCTCTACCCCTGATCATTGACTATGATCCATTCATGACGCAATCCACCCGGTTGCGGATATGAACCCTCGCGGGCGGTGCCGAATCCGGCATCGCCCGCGCGCGCATTCGGGGCGCCTGGAGCCGGGAGGAAGGCTTTGTCAGGGGTGCTGCGACGTGCGGTAAACAACAGTACTTTCAAAAATATTACTTTGATACACTGGCGCGGGTTTTAGCCAAGGAGATGACCAAAATGAAATACCAAAAGGCAGTCCTGATGGTCGCGGCGCTTTGCGCGTTCGCAAGCGGCGCGCATGCTCAGGAGACGGGCACGCTGAAGAAGATCAAGGACACGGGCGTGATCTCGCTGGGCCACCGCGAATCGTCGATTCCGTTCTCCTACTACGACCAGAACCAGCAGGTTGTCGGCTATTCGCGCGAATTCCAGCTGAAGGTGGTCGACGCGGTGAAGAAGAAGCTGAACCTGCCGAACCTGCAGGTCAAGAACATCCCGGTCACGTCGCAGAACCGCATCCCGCTCGTGCAGAACGGCACGGTGGACATCGAGTGCGGCTCGACGACCAATAACACCGAGCGCCAGCAGCAGGCCGCGTTCTCCGACACGATCTTCGTGATCGGCACGCGCCTGATGACGAAGAAGGATTCGGGCGTCAAGGATTTCGCCGACCTGAAGGGCAAGACGGTCGTGACGACTGCCGGCACGACGTCGGAGCGCCTGCTGCGCAAGATGAACAACGACAAGCAACTCGGCATGAACATCATCAGCGCGAAGGATCACGGCGATTCCTTCAACACGCTGGAATCGGGCCGCGCGGTCGCGTTCATGATGGACGACGCGCTGCTCGCAGGCGAGCGCGCGAAGGCGAAGCAGCCGGGCGAGTGGGTGATCGTCGGCACGCCGCAATCGGAAGAAGCGTACGGCTGCATGATGCGCAAGGGCGATGCGGACTTCAAGAAGGTCGTCGACGACGCGATCTCGCAAGTCGAGAAGTCGGGCGAAGCCGCGAAGATCTACGCGAAGTGGTTCGAGAACCCGATCCCGCCGAAGGGGCTGAACCTGAACTTCCCGCTGTCCGATTCGATGAAGAAGCTGTACGCGAACCCGAACGACAAGGCGCTCGACTGACCGCACGGCCGTTGATGCAGAAATGACGCTAATGAGACGGAAGAGGCCACGCTTCTTCCGTCTCTTTTTGCTGGAGTCTTGCCCATGTCTTACCACTGGAACTGGGGCATCTTCCTGAGCCCCGTGTCGACCGGCGAGCCGACGACTTATTTCGGATGGCTGATGTCCGGTTTCTGGGTGACGATCGAAGTGTCGCTCGTCGCCTGGGTCATCGCGCTGATCGTCGGGTCGCTGTTCGGCGTACTGCGCACCGTGCCGAACAAATGGCTGTCCGCGATCGGCACCGTGTACGTGTCGATCTTCCGGAACATTCCGCTGATCGTGCAGTTCTTCGTCTGGTATCTCGTGATACCAGAGCTGCTGCCCGCGTCGATCGGCACCTGGATCAAACAGTTGCCGCCCACCACGCAGTTCTTCACCGCGTCGATCATCTGTCTCGGCCTGTTCACGGGCGCGCGCGTGTGCGAACAGGTGCGCTCGGGGATCAACGCGCTGCCGAAGGGCCAGCGCGCCGCCGGCCTCGCGATGGGCTTCACGCAATGGCAGACGTACCGCTATGTGCTGCTGCCCGTCGCGTACCGGATCATCGTGCCGCCGCTCACGTCGGAATTCCTGAACATCTTCAAGAACTCCGCGGTCGCGTCGACGATCGGCCTGCTCGACCTGTCCGCGCAAGCGCGCCAGCTCGTCGACTACACCGCGCAGACGTATGAATCCTTCATCGCGGTGACGCTCGCCTACGTGATCATCAACCTCGTCGTGATGGCGTTCATGCGCTGGATCGAAGGCCGCACGCGGCTGCCCGGCTATATCGGAGGCAAGTGATGCATCAGTTCGACTGGAGTAGTATTCCCGGCGCGATACCGACGCTGTGGACGGGCGCGGTCGTCACGTTCAAGATCACGCTGATCGCGATCGTTGTCGGCATCGTCTGGGGCACGCTGCTGGCGCTGCTGCGGCTGTCCGGCGTGAAGCCGCTCGCGTGGTTCGCGAAGGCGTACGTGACGGTGTTCCGCTCGATCCCGCTCGTGATGGTGCTGCTGTGGTTCTTCCTGATCGTGCCGCAGGTGCTGCAGGGCGTGCTCGGGCTGTCGCCGACGATCGACATCCGGCTTGCATCGGCGATGGTCGCGTTCTCGCTGTTCGAAGCCGCGTATTATTCCGAGATCATCCGCGCCGGTATCCAGGCGGTGCCGCGCGGGCAGGTGAACGCCGCGTTCGCGCTCGGCATGAACTACGCGCAGGCGATGCGCCTCGTGATCCTGCCGCAGGCGTTCCGCGCGATGGTGCCGCTGCTGCTCACGCAGGCGATCGTCCTGTTCCAGGATACGTCGCTCGTGTACGTGATCAGCCTCGCGGACTTCTTCCGCACGGCGGCCAACATCGGCGATCGCGACGGCACGACCGTCGAGATGGTCCTGTTCGCCGGCGCATGCTATTTCGTGATTTGCTCGTTGGCGTCTGCTCTCGTCAAGGGTCTCCAGAAAAAGGTCACAAGATGATTTCCATCAAGAACGTTTCGAAGTGGTACGGCCAGTTTCAGGTCCTCACCGACTGCACGACCGAGGTCAAGAAAGGCGAAGTGGTCGTCGTGTGCGGCCCGTCGGGCTCGGGCAAGTCGACGCTGATCAAGACCGTCAACGGTCTCGAGCCGTTCCAGCAGGGCGAGATCCTCGTGAACGGCCAGTCGGTCGGCGACAAGAAGACGAACCTGTCGAAGCTGCGCTCGAAGGTCGGGATGGTGTTCCAGCATTTCGAGCTGTTCCCGCACCTGTCGATCACCGAGAACCTGACGCTCGCGCAGATCAAGGTGCTCGGCCGCGGCAAGGACGAGGCGAACGAGAAGGGCCTGAAGCTGCTCGACCGCGTCGGCCTGAAGGCGCACGCGCACAAGTTCCCGGGCCAGTTGTCGGGCGGCCAGCAGCAGCGTGTCGCGATCGCGCGCGCGCTGTCGATGGACCCGATCGCGATGCTGTTCGACGAACCGACGTCCGCGCTCGACCCCGAGATGATCAACGAAGTGCTCGACGTGATGGTCGAACTCGCGCAGGAAGGGATGACGATGATGGTCGTCACGCACGAGATGGGCTTCGCGAAGAAGGTCGCGCATCGCGTGATCTTCATGGACAAGGGCGCGATCGTCGAGGACGACCGCAAGGACGATTTCTTCTCGAATCCGAAATCGGAACGCGCGAAGGACTTCCTCGCGAAGATCCTGCACTGA